>NZ_SMKR01000351.1 GCF_004348725.1 Kribbella turkmenica | reverse complement strand
GCCGCCGGAGACCTACCAGGACCGGCGGGTCACGTCGCTGGCGTTCAACCTGACCGGGGTCGACGTCACTTCGGACATGGGTCCGTTCGAGATCGCGCAGGGCAGTCAGTGGGACGACGGTCGTGGCTGGGATCACGAGATGTTCCCGCCGAAGGAGACCTGGCCGCGGTACGCCGGGGGCGCCGTCCGCAAGTATCCGCAGCTGGGCGACATCTCCGTGCGGTCGGCCCTGACCATTCATCGCGGTACCGAGCACCGTTCCCCTGTCGCCCGCCCGGTGCTGGTCCTGGGCGTGGATGCTCCGGGCGCCGGCCACTCGGCCCTCCACAACCCGATGGTCACCAAGGAGTACTACGACCGTCTCCCGGACGCGGTACGGCGCCACCTCGAGTGTCAGGTCGTCGACGAACTCGTGCCCATCGTCCAGAAGCACGACATCGAAGGCCTCGTCATGGGCGCCGACTGAGTCGTTCCGCGTGGCGGGCTGCCGGATCGCCTGGCCCGAAGTGCCCTGGGCTACGACCGCCAAGAAGTCGAGCGCCAAGAGGCCGCCGCGAAGAAGACGACCGGTGAGAGATCCACACAGCGCTGAGGTAAGAAC
>NZ_SMKR01000004.1 GCF_004348725.1 Kribbella turkmenica | reverse complement strand
CCATGGCGCGGCACTATACAACCATGGTTGTATAATAGCTGATATACAACCATGGTTGTATAGTGCCGCGCCATGGAGTTCGATCCGGCAGACGCCGACCTCTCGCTGGCTTCGCTGTTCACCGGCTGGGCGCTGGCGGACGAGCTCCAGCGGCGGCTGGTCGCCGACGGGTTCGCCGACACCCGGTTCGCCGATGGGGTCGTGTTCCAGCATCTGGTCGGCGGGCCGGTGACGATCAGCACACTCGCCGAGCGGCTCGGCGTGAGTCAGCAGGCAGCGTCCAAGTCCGTCGTGGAGCTGGAGAAACGCGGCTACCTGAGCCGCGAGCCCGATCCTGCCGATGCGCGTGCCCGCCAGGTCGTGCTGACCGCCCGCGGTGACGCGGTGATCGACGCGGCCCGGCGGCACCGGGCCGCGCTGGAGTCGGAACTTCGGACTGCTCTGGGCGCGGACCGGGTCGAGGCCGCGCGGGTGGTGCTGGTGGACGTGATCAACCTGCTGGGCGCCGCCCCGGCCTTGCGGGCCAGGGCGGCGCGCCCACCACGCTGACTCAGGCCTTCGTGAGCCAGTAGGTCAGCTGCAGGTCCTCGTCGGTGCCGCTGGCAACCTCGGCGGACTCCGACGGGGCCGACTGGCTGAGCTCGACGGCGAGCACCTCGCGGCCGATCTCTTCGGCGTGCTTGCCGAGGGCATCGGTCAGGTCGGCGTCCGTCGAGGTCAGCCAGACCCTGATCCGGTCGGACACCTCCAGGCCGGCGTTCTTCCGGGCCTCCTGCAGCGTCCGGATGACCTCGCGAGCCAGCCCGGCCTGCTTCAGCTCCGGCGTGACCTCGAGGTCGAGGGCCACGGTCTCACCCTGCTCGTTCACCACCGACCAGCCTTCCCGCGGCCGCTCGGACAGCAGCACCTCGGACACGCCGACCTCGACGTTCTCACCGTCGACCACGACGGTGGCCGTACCGGACGCCTTCAGGGCGGCGGCCAGCGCGGCCGCGTCGGCGGCGGCGATCGCGGCCGCGACCACCGGGGTCTGCTTGGCGAACCGCTTGCCGAGCTCGCGGAAGTTGCCCTTCGCGGAGAACTCGACCAGGTCGGCGCCGGCCGACGACAGCGGCTCGACCGAACCCACGTTCAGCTCGTCCGCGATCTCCCGGAGGAGCTCGGCGGACAGGTCCGCGATCGCGGCCGACCCGACCAGGGCACGGGACAGCGGCTGGCGCGTCCGCACCTTCGCCTCCGCCCGGGCCGACCGGCCGAGTTCGACGACCCGGCGCGCCATCGACACGTGCTGCGCGAGACCGTCGTCGATGAGCGTCGCGTCGTACGCCGGGAAGCTCGCCAGGTGCACCGACTCCGACAGCTCCGGGTTCACCGGGCGGAACACGTCCTGCCAGACCCGCTCGGTCACGAACGGCGTCAGCGGCGCCATCACCCGGGTGAGTACGCCGAGGGTCTCGTGCAGCGTGGCGAGCGCCCCGGGCTCACCGGCCCAGAAGCGGCGCCGCGAACGCCGGACGTACCAGTTGGAGAGCACGTCGACGAACGAGTTGATCAGCGAGCCGAGCCGCTGGGTGTCGAAGTCCGCGTAGGCCTCGTCGGTGTCCCGGACCAGCCGGTGCGTCTCGCTGACCAGCCACCGGTCGAGCACCGAACGCTCGGCCACCGGCGGGACGTCGGCTGTCGGCGACCAGTCGGCCAGTCGTGCGTACAGGGCGTGGAAGGCGACCGTGTTCCAGTAGGTGAGCAGCACCTTGCGGACGATCTCGTTCAGCACGTTCGGCCCGATGCCGCGCGCCTTCCACGGCGACCCGGAGGCGGCCATGAACCAGCGCACCGCGTCCGCGCTGTGGTCGTCCATCAGCGGGATCGGCTCCAGGATGTTGCCCAGGTGCTTGGACATCTTCCGGCCGTCCTCAGCCATGATGTGCCCGAGACAGACGACGTTGCGGTACGACGACTCGTCGAAGACCAGCGTGCCGACGGCCATCAGCGTGTAGAACCAGCCGCGGGTCTGGTCGATCGCCTCGGAGATGAAGTCCGCCGGGTACGACTGCTCGAACTTCTCCTTCGAGCCCTCGGCCCACGGGTAGCCCCACTGGGCGAACGGCATCGCGCCGGAGTCGTACCAGGCGTCGATCACCTCGGCCACCCGCCGGGAGTCGCCGCCGCAGGTCGGGCAGGCGAAGGTGATGTCGTCCACGTACGGCCGGTGCGGGTCGGTGTCGCTCAGGTCCCGGCCGGCCAGCTCGCCGAGCTCGGCCAGCGAGCCGATGCAGACCTCGTGGTCGTCCGCGCACCGCCAGATCGGCAGCGGCGTACCCCAGTAGCGGGAGCGGGAGACGGCCCAGTCGATGTTGTTCCGCAGCCAGTCGCCGTACCGGCCCCACTTGACCGAGTCCGGGTACCAGTTGGTCTTCTCGTTCTCCCGGAGCAGGGCGTCCTTCACCTGCGTGGTGCGGATGTACCAGGAGGGCAGCGCGTAGTACATGACCGGCGTGTGGCATCGCCAGCAGTGCGGGTACGGGTGCTCGTACGGGACGTGCCGGAAGAGCACTCCGCGCTCCTGCAGGTCCTTGACCAGCGCCTCGTCCGCCTTCTTGAAGAACTGCCCGCCGACCAGCGGCAGGTCGGCGGCGAAGTGGCCGTCGTTCTCGATCGGGTTCACCACCGGTAGCCCGTACGCACGGCAGACGGCGAGGTCGTCCGCACCGAACGCCGGGGACTGGTGAACCAGACCGGTGCCGTCCTCGGTGGTGACGTACTCGGCCAGTACGACGTAGTGCGCCGGCTCGGGGAACTCCACCAGCTCGAACGGCCGCTGGTACGTCCATCGCTCCATCTCGCGGCCGTCGTACCGGCCGGTGACCGTCCAGCCCTCGCCGAGCGTGCTCAGCAGCGGCTCCGCGACGACCAGCGACTCGGTGCCGTCGGTGGCGACGACGTACTGCACGTCAGGGTGCACCGCGACGGCCGTGTTCGAGACAAGCGTCCACGGGGTCGTCGTCCACACCAGCAACGACACGGTCTGGCCGGTCTTGTCAGCTAATGGCCCGGACGTCAGCGGGAAGCGCACGTACACCGACGGGTCGATCACGGTCTCGTAGCCCTGCGCGAGCTCGTGGTCGGACAGGCCGGTGCCGCAGCGCGGGCAGTACGGCGTGATCCGGTAGTCCTCGACCAGGAGGCCCTTGTCGTGGATTTGCTTGAGCGACCACCACACGGACTGGACGTACTCCGGGTCCATCGTCCGGTACGGGTGCTCCAGGTCGACCCAGTAGCCCATCCGCTCGGTCAGCTCTCTGAACGCGTCCACATGCCGCAGCACCGACTCACGGCACTTGGCGTTGAACTCGGCGATCCCGTACGCCTCGATGTCGTTCTTGCCGTTGAAGCCGAGCTCCTTCTCGACCGCGACCTCGACCGGCAGGCCGTGGCAGTCCCAGCCGGCCTTGCGCTCGACCCAGTAACCCTTCATGGTCCGGTACCGCGGGAAGACGTCCTTGAAGACGCGGGCCTCGATGTGGTGCGTGCCGGGCATCCCGTTCGCGGTCGGCGGGCCCTCGAAGAAGGTCCACGGCTCCCCGCCGGCGGACTGCTCCAGACTCTTGGCGAAGGTGCCGTGCTCATCCCAGTGGACGAGCACCTCCCGCTCGAGCGCGGGGAAGTCCACCTGCGCCGGGACCTGTCGCCACGGAGTTGCTGCCATCTCAGTTCGTCCTTCGTCGAGCGCTGCTGCCTGCTGGACGAGGGACGAAGCACCGGCGTCTCGTACGCCGGCCCGCGCGGTACCACCCTCCTTGGCGGCCTGAACTTCGGGCCACCCACTTCCTTGACGCGTCGCTGCCGGTTCTAATAGGTCCCTGCGGACTGTTCTTCCGGCGGCTCCGGGGTGATGGCCCCATCACTGCCTTGCGGATCGCGGTTGCCAGTGTACGACGGCGTACCAGGCAACTACGAATCGTTAATCGGTGGTCAGGCGAGTGCCGAGCCAGGAGAATTCTGCTGCCGCACGGGGATGGCTCGAGGGGGAGGGGAACGCTGCACCGGCCGGCTTCGAACGATAGCCCGGCTGATACGTAACGGGATGCCGAAATGCGGCTGTGACGCGCGGAACATCGAGTGACCTTGAAGAACCGACTACCGTATGTCCACGGTCTGCGCGTCGGACTGGCACGTGGGAAACACGTGGCCTAGTGTCTTGCGACCAGTCCGCTTCAGTCTCCGACTAAGGCAGGGGGTAGCTGACCATGGCTACATCGGCTCCCAAGAAGTCCGCCCCCCAACGCACCGCCGCGGCCAAGAAGAGTGCCGCGAAATCCGCCGAGCCGGCCAAGACGACGGCCCGCAAGGCACCGGCGAAGAAGACGACGCCGGCGACGAAGACTTCCGCGAAGAAGACGGCGGCGAAGAAGTCGACCGGTACCTCCGCGGCCAAGAAGGCTCCGGCCAAGAAGACCCCTGCCAAGCAAGCTCAGACGAAGAGGGTGGCCATGAAGACGAACGAGAACAGGACCCCGGCGACGGCGCCGGCGAAGTCCGCAGCACACAAGGCAGAGACCCTCACGGTGAAATCCGGCGAGACCCCGTGGACGGCGGCCGAGCTGGCGGAGCTGCGCGGTGAGCTGGAGGCCGACGTGGTGCACCTGAAGAAGGAGATCCGCGACGCCGAGCAGGAGATCGTCGGGCTGCTCCGCGACGGCGGGGACGGTGCCGGCAACGACCAGGCCGACGTCGGGTCGACCACCCTGGAGCGCGACCACGAGATGTCGCTGGCGAACAACGCCCGCGACATGCTCGACCAGATCGAGCGCGCGCTGTCCCGGATCGAGAACGGGACCTACGGCATCTGTGAGAGCTGCGGCAACGCGATCGGCAAGGGTCGGTTGCAGGCGTTCCCGCGTGCGACACTGTGCGTGTCATGCAAAGAACGCGAAGAACGCCGCTGAGCGACCCCGACACGTCCCGGGCAGGGGACACCCCCGCCGACCCAACGGAACCGGCCGACACCGCGTCGGCCGGTTCTCCGTCGTCTCCGCGGGCCGCCGGCGACCCGGCCGACGCCACCGGGGGTGACGGCGCGCGTCCGCGGCGTCCGTCGTGGAAGCTGGTGGCGTTGTTCGGGGCGGTCGGTCTGCTGATCCTGTTCCTGGACCAGTTCACCAAGACGCTCGCGCTCGAGCACCTGACGCCGGGTGAGCCGGTGAACGTGATCGGGACCTTCCTGCGGTTCAACCTGATCCGGAACTCCGGGGCCGCCTTCAGCCTCGGCGCCGGCTACACGCCGTACATCAGCGCGATCCAGATCGCCGTCGCGCTGGGCGTGATCTACCTGTCCCGCAGGCTCGGCTCGGTCGGCTGGGCGGTCGCGTTCGGGCTCCTGTTCGGCGGCGCGGTCGGCAACATCCTGGACCGGATCTTCCGCGAGCCGTCGCCGTTCCACGGTCACGTGGTCGACTTCCTGCAACTGCCGAACTGGGCGATCTTCAACGTCGCGGACATGGCCGTCACCTCGGCCGCCGTCCTGCTGGTGATCCAGACGCTGCGCGGGATCCGGCTCGACGGGACGAAAGAACTGAAGAAATGAGCGGTGACTCGCGGACCCTGATGGTTCCGGACGGGCTGGCCGGCGAACGCCTGGACGCGGCGCTGTCCCGGCTGTTCGGCGTGTCCCGGACCAAGGCCGCGGAGTTGATCGAGTCCGGTCTGGTCCAGGTCGACGGCGCGCCGGCGGCCAAGTCGGCCCGGGTCTCGGCCGGCGTCATGCTCGACGTCGAGCTGCCATCGCCGCCCGCCGAGGTCACCGTCGTCCCCGAGACCGTCGAGAACCTCCGGATCGTGTACGACGACGACGAGATCGTGGTCGTGGACAAGCCGGTCGGCGTGGCCGCGCACCCGTCGCCCGGCTGGGCCGGCCCGACCGTGATCGGCCACCTGGCCGGCGCGGGGTTCGCCATCTCCACCAGCGGCGCGGCCGAGCGTAAGGGGATCGTGCACCGGCTCGACGTCGGCACGTCCGGGCTGATGGTCGTCGCCAAGACGGAGTACGCCTACACCGTGCTCAAGCGGGCCTTCAAGGAGCGCACGGTCAAGAAGATCTACCACGCGCTGGTCCAGGGTCATCCCGACCCGTTCACCGGCACCGTGGACGCGCCGATCGACCGGCACCCGCACCACGACTACAAGTTCGGCGTGGTGGCCGGCGGCAAGCCGAGCGTCACGCACTACGAGACGCTCGAGGCGTTCCGGTACGCGACGCTGCTCGAGATCACCCTCGAGACCGGCCGCACCCATCAGATCCGCGTCCACATGTCCGCGATCGGTCATCCGTGCTGCGGCGACCTCACATACGGCGCCGACCCCGTGCTGGCCGAGCGACTCCGGCTCTCCCGGCAGTGGCTGCACGCGATGCGGCTGGGCTTCGACCACCCGGGCACGGGGGAGTACGTCGAGTTCACCTCGGAGTACCCGGACGACCTCGACCACGCGCTCGACCTGCTGGTGGACAGCCAGTGAAGCTCTACCTGTCCTCGTTCCGGCTGGGTGACCACCCCGAGCGGCTGGTCGCACTGCTGCCGACCGCCGCGCGAGTGGCCGTCATCTGCAACTCCATCGACGCCGAGGATCCGGCGCTGCGCCGGGAGAAGGTCGCCGACGAGCTCACCTGGCTGACCGAGCTCGGTCTGCGGCCGGAAGAGCTCGACCTCCGGGACGCCGGCGACCTGCGGACGCGGCTGGCGCCGTACGACGGACTCTGGATCCGCGGCGGGAACGTCTTCGTCCTGCGGGCGGTGATGGCGAAGAGCGGTGCCGACCAGGTCCTGCCCGAGCTGATCCGCGAGGAGAAGGTCGTGTACGCCGGGTACAGCGCCGGCGCGTGCGTCCTGGCACCCAGCCTGCGTGGCCTGGAGCTGTGCGACCCGACCGACGCGGTCGAAGGCGAGATCGTCTGGGACGGACTGGGCGTTCTGGACCATGCGTTCGTTCCGCACCTCGACTCGCCCGGTCACCCCGAGACCGAGCTCGTCGCGAAAGTGGCCGGCCTCTACGACCGCACCGGCGTCGCCTACGTCCCGATGCGCGACGGCCAGGCGTTGGTGGTCGACGGCGACCGCCGCGAGCTCGGCTAGAGCTGCTCGACCAGCCTGACGACGGCCGCGACGACCTCCGGCCCGTGCACCAGCGCGGCGTCGTTGTGGTCGGCGCCCGGGATCTCGACGACGTCCTTCAGCGTCGGCGCGGCCTCGGCCACCTTGCGACTTTGGTCGGACGGTACGACGGAGTCGTCGCTGCCGTAGACCACGGAAACGGGTGCCTTCACGGCGGCCAGGTGCTCGGCCAGCGGGAACTTGTCGCGCAGCAGCAGCCTGACGGGCAGGAACGGGTAATGGACCTGCCCGACCGACGCCAGGTCGACGAACGGCGACCGCAGTACCAACCCGGCCGGTGCCTCCGAAGTCGCCAGCTCGGTCACCACCGCGGCTCCGAGACTCTCACCGAAGTACACGATCCGGTCCGCTGGTACGCCGGAGTCGACCAGGTACTGCTGGGCCGCACGTACGTCCCGGGCCAGTCCGCGCTCGCTCGGGCTGCCCTCGTTGCCACCGTACCCGCGATAGTCGAACAGCAGCACCGTGAGGCCTTGAGCGGACAGCGCTCGGGCCAGCGGAGCCCGTCCCGCCCGGTTGCCACCGTTGCCGTTCGCGACCAGTACGGCGACGTCGCGGGCGGGTTGCTGCCCCGGCACCAGCCAGGCGCCCAGCCGCAGTCCGTCGCTCGTTTCGAGCTCCACATCTCGGCCCACGCTGGTCGTGACCGCGGTGGTGTCGGGCAGATAGATGAGCTGCCGCTGATACCCCCACAGCACGGCCAGCAGCAAGACGACCACCGACACCAGGATCAGCGCGACCCGCACCATGTCCACAGTGTGCGCCCTGGCGGTCTCAACGGCGCGGGTCGGGCCTACGCCGAGTCAGTGGTAGTCGAGCCTGATCTCCCTGAGACCCTTCCTGCGTCAGGTCGGCCGCTCCACCTTCCTCTCGGGGTCCGGATAGCGACCGCATCGGCGTGCCAGGCAGGCCCCTCACGGAACTTGTCGGTGGACCCGATTAGGCTGCTTCGAGTCACCCTCACTCACGCCCTGGGAGGTCTGCGCAGACATGGCGTCCAGCGACAGTTTCGTGCATCTACACGTGCACACCGAGTACTCGATGCTGGACGGCGCCGCGCGGATCGACGAGTTGTTCAAGACCGCCCAGGAGATGGGCATGCCGGCGATCGCCACCACCGACCACGGCTACGTGTTCGGCGCCTACGAGTTCTGGCGGACGGCGAAGAAGTACGACGTGAAGCCGATCATCGGCGTGGAGGCGTACCTCACCCCGCACACCCACCGCAGCGAGCGCAAGCGGGTCAAGTGGGGCGACGCGAACGCGGGCCGCGACGACGTCTCCGGCAGCGGTGCCTACACGCACATGACGCTGCTGGCGAAGAACACCTCCGGCATGCACAACCTGTTCAAGATGAGCTCGCTGGCCAGCCTCGAGGGCTACTACTTCAAGCCCCGGATGGACCGCGAGCTGCTGAACACCTACGGCCAGGGCCTGATCGCGACCACCGGCTGCCCGTCCGGCGAGGTGCAGACCCGGCTCCGGCTCGGGCAGTACAAGGAGGCCGTCGAGGCGGCCGCGGAGTTCCGCGACATCTTCGGCAAGGAGAACTTCTACTGCGAGCTGATGGACCACGGGCTCGGCATCGAGCGGGACGTCCAGAAGGACCTGCTCAAGCTGGCCCGCGAGCTCGACCTGCCGCTGGTCGCGACCAACGACCTGCACTACACCAAGCCCGAGGACGCCACCGCGCACGCGGCGCTGCTGTGCGTCCAGTCCGGCTCCACGCTGTCCGACCCGAACCGGTTCAAGTTCGACGCGAACGAGTTCTACGTCAAGACCGCGGCCGAGATGCGCGAGGTGTGGAAGGAGCTGCCGGAAGCGTGTGACAACACGCTGCTGATCGCCGAGCAGTGCGATGTCAGCTTCACCGAGGGCGAGGGCCGGTTCATGCCGCGCTTCCCCTGCCCCGAGGGCCACAACGAGGAGTCCTGGTTCGTCGCCGAGGTCGAGACCGGCCTGCACAAGCGGTACCCCGAAGGCATCCCGGACGTGGTCCGCAAGCAGGCGGAGTACGAGATCGAGGTCATCACCTCGAAGGGGTACGCCGGGTACTTCCTGGTGGTCGCGGACTTCATCAACTGGGCCAAGGAGCACGGCATCCGGGTCGGCCCGGGCCGCGGTTCCGGCGCCGGCTCGATGTGCGCGTACGCGATGCGGATCACCGACCTCGACCCGCTCCAGCACGGCCTGATCTTCGAGCGCTTCCTGAACCCCGAGCGGATGTCGATGCCCGACTTCGACATCGACTTCGACGACCGCCGCCGCCCCGAGGTGATCCGCTACGTCACCGAGAAGTACGGCGACGACCGGGTCGCGATGATCGTCACCTACGGCACGATCAAGGCCAAGCAGGCGATCAAGGACGCCGGCCGGGTGCTGGACTACCCGTTCGCGATGGGCGACCGGATCACCAAGGCGATGCCGCCCTCGGTGATGGGCAAGGACATCCCGCTGTCCGGGATCTTCGACCCCCAGCACAAGCGGTACTCCGAGGCCGGCGAGTTCCGCCAGCTGTACGAGTCCGACCAGGACGTCCGCAAGATCGTCGACACCGCCCGCGGCCTGGAGAACCTGAAGCGCCAGTGGGGTGTGCACGCGGCCGGCGTGATCATGTCCAGCGAGCCGCTGATCGACCTGATCCCGATCATGCGCCGCGAGCAGGACGGCCAGGTCATCACCCAGTTCGACTACCCGAGCTGCGAGACGCTCGGCCTGGTCAAGATGGACTTCCTGGGCCTGCGCAACCTGACGATCATGGACGACGCGGTCAAGAACGTCGAGGCCAGCCGCGGCATCACGCTGGACCTGGACGAGCTGGCCAAGACGCTCGACGACGGTCCCACCTTCGAGCTGCTCGGCCGCGGTGACACCCTCGGCGTCTTCCAGTTCGACGGCGGCCCGATGCGGGCGCTGCTGCGGCTGATGAAGCCCGACAACTTCGAGGACATCTCCGCGGTCGGCGCGCTCTACCGGCCCGGCCCGATGGGTGCGAACAGCCACACCAACTACGCCCTGCGCAAGAACAAGCAGCAGGAGATCAGCTACCCGCACGACGAGCTCGCCGACGCCCTCGAACCGATCCTCGGGACGACGTACGGCCTGATCGTCTACCAGGAGCAGGTGATGGCGATCGCCCAGCAGCTCGCGGGCTACACGCTCGGCAAGGCGGACCTGCTCCGCCGGGCGATGGGCAAGAAGAAGCGCGAGGTGCTGGACGCGGAGTACGTCGGCTTCTCCGAGGGAATGAAGGCGAACGGCTTCTCCGAGGGCTCGATCAAGGCCCTGTGGGACGTGCTGGTCCCGTTCTCCGACTACGCGTTCAACAAGGCGCACTCGGCGGCGTACGGGCTGGTCTCGTACTGGACGGCGTACCTCAAGGCGAACTACCCGGCGGAGTACATGGCCGCCGTCCTGACGTCCGTGAAGGACGACAAGGACAAGATGGCCATCTACCTGAACGAGTGCCGCCGGATGGGCATCAAGGTTCTCCCGCCGGACGTGAACGAGTCGGACTCGAACTTCACCCCGGTCGGCACCGACATCCGCTTCGGCCTGTCCGCGATCCGCAACGTCGGCGTGAACGTGGTGGCCGAGATCGTCGCGTCCCGGGAGGAGAGTGGCCGGTTCACCGACTTCGTCGACTTCATCGACAAGGTGCCGCTGCCGGTCTGCAACAAGCGGGTGATCGAGTCGCTGGCCAAAGCGGGGTCGTTCGACTCGATGGGGCACGCCCGGCGCGCGGTCGTGGCGGTGCACGAGCAGGCCGTCGACGAGGCCATCGACCTGAAGCGGAACGAGGCGCACGGTCAGTTCGACCTGTTCTCGATGGGGGACGACGAGGCCGCCGAGGGTGAGGGCAACAGCCGGCTCACGGTCACGGTCCCGGAGATCGAGGAGTGGGACAAGGCGACCAAGCTCGCGCACGAGCGGGACATGCTCGGCTTGTACGTCTCCGACCACCCTCTGTTCGGTGTCGAGCACGTGCTCACCAACGGCAGCGACTGCACGATCGGTCAGCTGCTCGCCGACGAGGACCGGCCGGACGGTTCGCAGGTCACCATCGGCGGCCTGGTCACCGCGGTCCAGCGGAAGGTGAACAAGCGCGGCGACATCTACGCGATCGTCACCATCGAGGACCTGGAAGGTTCGATCGAGGTGATGATGTTCTCCTCGGCGTACCAGTTGCACGCGCACCTGCTCACCAACGACGCGATCATCCTGATGAAGGGCCGGGTCCGGCGGCGTGAGGACCGGATCGAGCTGAGCGGCAACGAGGTCGTCGTCCCGGACCTGACCGAGGGGCCGAGCGGACCGGTGGTGATCACGATGGCGGTCAACCGGTGCACGCCACCGGTCGTCGAGCAGCTCCGCGACGTCCTGCAGTCGCACCCGGGCATGACCGAGGTGCAGCTCCGGCTGCAGGCCCGGCAGAAGACCACGGTGATGCGCATCGGCGACCGCTTCCGGGTGACCCCGACGTCGGCGCTGATGGCCGATCTCAAAGCCCTGCTCGGCCCTTCCTGCCTCGCCGGCTGAGAACAGCCGGCCGGTCAGCCTCGCCTGACGTACGGAGGCACGGTCGGTCGCCGCCAAGGGCGGGCAGACACGTGGACGTCGGCTCGGGCGGCGGTGGATCCCCGGTCGGCCGGTCGATTGGGTCGCGGTGGATCGGGTGCGGCACACTGTCGAGGTGACGCAACCGCAGCCTGCTCAGCCATCGCCGTACCTGCCCCCGCCGTCGGGGGTTCCTTTTGGTACGCCGCCTCCGCCGGAGCCGGCGTTGCCGTGGGCGAAGGCGATCGCGGTCACCGTCGTCGTCTTCCTGGTCGCCGGAGTGGTCGCGGGGTGGGCGTGGCAGCAGTTCTCGCCGCTGGCGCAGTACACCGTCGACGAGAACGGCGGTGCCCTCGGCGAGGAGCAGATGACCCGGATCTTCGGGCCGGACGGCACCTTCACCGCGATCGGTTTCATCACCGCTCTGGTGCTCGGTGGCGCCCTTTTCTGGTGGCTGCGGAACTACGGTCCGTGGTCGGTCGCGATCGTGGCGCTCGGTGCCGCTCTCGGCGCCGGCGTCGCCTGGGGCGTGGGCATGCTGCTCGGCCACGAGCCGATCCAGCCGCGGCTCGAGGCGGCCAAACCGGGTGACCTGGTTCCAGCGCCGCTCGAACTGCACACGTGGACCCCCGCTGCGGCATGGTTGGTCGGTGCGGCGCTGGCGGTCGCGATCATCGCCGCCACCACCTGGCGGGCCGAACCGGTTGCAACCACTTCGCAACCTCGCGCGTCCGAGTCCTCGCCGCAGGTGAACTAGCCTGTCTGGTCGGGTCGCTGCGAGTCACGACCCAGCCGGCGGGTGAGGCCGCTGGACCACGTGAGGGAGCATATGTCCGACCGAAACACCCCGCCCGATCCGCAGTACCCGGGAGCCGGCGGCCCGCAGAACCCGAACCAGTACGGCACGCAACGTCCGCCGGTGAATGCTCAGGGCAACCAACAGGCTCCGTGGCAGCAGCCGGGGCAGTACGGTCAGCCCGGCCCGCAGCAAGCCGGCCAGCAGCAGCCCGGCCCGCAGTACGGCGGGCGGCCGGGTCCGCAGTACGGGCAGCCGGGTCCACAGCACCCCGGACCGCAGTATGGCGGGCAGCCGCAGCAGCCGGGTCCGCAATACGTCGGGCAGCCGCAGCAGCCGGGTCCGCAATACGTCGGGCAGCCGCAGTACGGGCAACCCGGTGGGCAGTCGGCGTACGAGCAGCTGCACGTCGGCAGGCAGCCGCCGCAGGGGCCCGGCAACGGACCGGGGCAGCGGCAGTGGCAGCCGGCGCCGAAGAAGAAGCGCGGCAAGCTGGTCCCGCTGATCGCGGCGCTGGCGATGGTGCTGGTGGTCGCCGGCGGCGGCATCTTCGCCTACGGCAAGCTGAACGGCGGCAAGCAGCCGGCCGCGGTGCTGCCGGGAAACGCGATCGCCTACGCCCGCGTCGACCTGAACCCGTCGGCCGGCCAGAAGGTCGCCGCGATCCGGTTCATGCTGAAGTTCCCGTCGGTCAAGGAGAACCTCGGCCTGACCGGTGAGCAGGACGACCTCCGGCAGAAGCTGTTCGAGAGCATCAAGAAGTACGCCGGTGACGACCTGGCCGACGTGGACTACGAGAACGACGTCAAGCCCTGGCTCGGCGAACGCGCCGGCCTGGCCGCGCTGCCCGCCGCCGACGGCGGCGACGAGCCCGACGTGGTGGTCGCCGTCGAGGTGAAGAACGAGGACGAGGCCACCAAGGGCCTGGACAAGCTGTTCGCCACGGAGGACGAGAAGCCCGGCCGCGCGTTCAGCAACGGTTACGTGCTGCTCGGCGACGACCAGGCCGTCGTCGACCAGGCCGTTGCCACCAGCAAGGACAATCCGCTGGAGAAGAACGCGAGGTTCAGCGCCGACATGGACGCCCTCGGCGAGCAGGGGTTCGCCTCGGTCTGGGCGGACATGAAGGGCATTGCCGGGATCTCCGGCAAGGTCCGGTCGGAGCAGCTGGCCGGGATCTCGGACGCGTCGATGGCGGCCGCGCTGCGGTTCGACGCGTCGTACGTCGAGCTGAAAGGCATCGTCCACGGCGACCGGAGCACCAAGGTCGACGGCGCCGACGCCGGTGAGCTGATCGGTCAGCTGCCCGACACCACGGCGGCCGCGCTCGCGGTCTCCGGCGGCGAGAACCTGGTCGACACGATGTGGAAGCAGCTGGAGAAGGCTTCGAACAGCAACATCCAGGAGCTGACCGAGGGCATCACCGAGGAGACCGGTCTGAAGCTGCCGGACGACCTGAAGATCCTGCTGGGCAGGAACCTCGCCGTCGCCATCGACAAGAACGCCGGCAACGGTCCGAAGATCGCGGCCCGGATGAAGACCGACCCGGCCAAGGCCGAGCCGGTGGTGGAGAAGCTGACCACGCTGCTGCGCCGCAAGGCCGAGGCCGACATCCCGATCGAGACCGCCAAGGACGGCGACTCGCTGGTGGTCGCCACCGACCAGTCGTACGCCGAGCAGGTTCTCACGGGCGGCAACCTCGGCGGAACCGAGAACTTCACGCAGGCGCTGCCCGACACCAAGGGCGCGGTCGCGATCGGCTACCTCGACTTCGAGGCGGCCGGCTCGCTGAGCAAGCGATTCAGCTCCGACAAGGACCTGTCCGCCCTCCGCACCGGCGGCTACGTCGTCCGCTCCACCGACAACGGCGAGGCCGAGTTCAGCCTCCGAGTAGTCGCGAAATAACCCCGTCGAAGAAGCCCGGACGGCACTGGCCGTCCGGGGCTTCTGCACGGATTCAGTGTCCTTGATGGGATCGCGAGGTCAGGTCCGCTGCCGGTACAGGTCGTGGACGATGCGCCAGGCGCCGCTCGTCTTCGACAGATGCACGTAGTCGGGGTATTCCTCGGTCGCGACCTGGGCCGAGGCGATGTCCCCTTCGACGTGATGCACGATGACCTCAACGGCCGCGTTGGGCGAGCGGCCGCCGCCGACGCGCGTGAGCTGCACCATCTGGGTCTTGGTGACCCGGCTCAGGTCGCCGGGTACAGCTGCGTGACTGGTTGTCCGCTTGACCAGGTCGTCGTGGAGTGAACGGTCCATCCGCTGGGCATCGCTGGAGCGCCACGCGTCGATGTAGTCACGGACCACGGCCTCGACGGCCTCAGCCTCCGCGAGATCCATCGCGTTGGAATGGCGATCGATCGTGTGCCGGTCGTGGGTCATGTCACTCTCCGATCATGGCCTCGGCTCGCGGGCAGCGGTGTCACTCGGGGGTTGCGACCAGCACGTACCCGGTCAGCGGAATCGTCAACTGCTCCTCGCTCTCGGTCCGGAACGGCTCGTAGATGGCGTAGGAGTCTGCGACGATCGCCTCCAACTCCGCCTGCGAGAGCCGGTCGGCGAGCGGGGTGGCGTTCACCTCGGTCAGCACCATCGCCTCCACGGACGGGAAGGTCGCCGGCCGCTCGTGGTTGTGAATCGCGGTCACCCGAAGCCCGGCGGCGGCACACCGCTCGCACATGAGCTCACGGTCCCCGTGCACCCAGTAAGTCCCGAGCATCCGCACCGCGTCTGCCCCGGCATGCCGGCCCACCATGGCGATCCACGGACCGTAGGCGGGCTGGTCCTCGCGGAGGTCGAACACCTGCACCGCCACCTTCCCGCCGGGTCGGGTCACGCGTCCCATCTCACGCAGTGCGCCGACAACGTCAGGAAAGAACATGGCGGCGGACTGGCAGGTGACGGCGTCGAAGGACCCGTCCTCGAACGGCAACGCCGCCACGTCGCCCTGCTGCCAGGTCAGGTCCGGTCCCCGCCGGGCGGCCACCGCCAGCATCGCCTGATTCAGGTCCAGTCCGGTGACGTGCCCGGTCGCCCCGACGCGCTCCGCTGCATGCCGGGCGACGATCCCCGTCCCGCAGGCGACGTCGAGAACGTCCTGGCCGGCCCGCACGTCGGCCGCGTCGAGCACGGCGTCGACCCAGTGTGCGAACAGGGCGGGGACGAACCGTTCCTCGTAGAGCTCGGCCTGCTCGGGAGTGATCTGGAAGGTCTCTGTGGTTGCCATCGTGGTCTCCTGTGCCGGGTTCTGCTCACACTGCCCGGTCTGGTCTCGCGGAGCATCGGACAGATGCCCTATTCGACATCCGGCCGATAATGAGGGCGTGGGTACCGTGGACCTCCGGCTGCTCGAGCGGCAGGCGGACCAGTGCGCCGAGGCCGGTGACTATGCGGCGTCCTTGGCGCTGCGTGAGCGTGCCTTCGCCCACTGGCGAGAGCGTGGCGACCTCCGCCGTGCGGCCTACCTCGCGGCCTACCAGATCGCCTTCGACCACCTCGCGTTCTTCGGTAACCAGGCGGTCGCCCAGGGCTGGATCGAACGCGCCACGCACCTGGCAGAGCAGGCGGGTGATTGTGCCGAGGCCGGCTGGGTCGCCCTGTCCCGCGTGCTGTACACGGCTGACCCGGCGGTGCGGGCTGAGCTCGTCGACGAGGCGACCCGTCTCGCGCAGCGTTTCGGTGACAATGACCTACGCTTCGACGCGCTCGCCTTCGCCGGCCTGGCGCTGGTCGAGGAGGGAAGGGTCAGCGAAGGGATGCGCCAGCTCGACGAGGCCGCTGCCGCTGCTCGCGGAGGTGAGGTCACGAGCCCGGTAGTGGCGGGTGAGATCTATTGCAAGCTGCTGGTCGCCTGCGAGAGCACCCTCGACGTCCGGCGGGCAGAAGATTGGCAGCGAGTCACGTCGCCGCTTGGCGACCGCCCCGCTGTGGCGTGGGCATCAGCGATCTGCCGCACGCACTACGGGGGCATCCTGGTGGTCGCCGGACGGTGGGACGAGGCCGAGCACGAACTCGAGGAGTCGCTGCGCCTCTACGACGCCAGCTACCGGGCGCTCCGCTCCGCGGCGCTGGCGCGGCTCGCCGAGCTCAGGGTACGGCAGGGGCGGCTGAGTGAGTGCCGCGAGCTGCTCGCCGGACAGGCAGTGGATGCTTATGCCCTGCGGCCGTGGGCGCGGACGGAGTGGCTCACTGCGGGCGACGCCGCCGAGCGCGGTGTGGTGGCTGCACGACTGGAGCGTGCGTTGGGCAGGCAGGGGAGGGGCCTCCTCGATGTGCCGGTGATGGCTCTACTGACCGAGATGCAGGTGGCCTGCGGTGATGTGTCCGCGGCGACGCGCACCGCTCGAACAATGGTCGAGCTGACCGCCTCTGACCCGGTCGAGGCTCTGGTGGGCTACGCCCGACAAAGCAATGCCTGCGTGGCCGCCGCCGCTGCCGGGGGGAGGAGCGGGTCGGGGCTCGATGGTGTTGTCGAGGAACTGGAGAGCGCGATCGCCAGCTTCGCCGCGGCCCAACTCCCCTTGGAGGCCGCCTGTGCCAGGCTGCGGCTCGCCGAACTCGTGCAAGCCGAGGACCCGGCGCTGGCGAGGGCGGAGGCCCGGACCGCCGCGGAGTCCTGTGCCTGGCTCGGCGCGAACCTCGAGCTGGACCGGGCCACCGCGCTGCTGCGCACGCTCGGCGGCCCGGCGCGTACCGGCGTACGCCGTGTCGGGTCGCTCACCGACCGCGAGACGGAAGTGCTCGCACTCGTGTCTCAGGGTCTGAGCAACCCGCAGATCGCCGAAAGGCTCTACATCAGCCCCAAGACCGCCTCCCACCACGTGAGCAACGTCCTGGCCAAGCTGGGAGTGCAGAACCGGGCCGAGGCCGCCGCGTGGGCAGCCGCACACGGCCGGACCGGGCGTCGCTGACGTCTGCGCTCGCCTGCACCAGAGAAGTTCGTCGGTCGATGTCGAAATCCCCGGCGTGGTCTCTACCTCCTGGTGAAAGCACACCCTGTCACCAGGAGGTAAAGATGAACCATTTCACCGACATCCGGACCATCGGCGTGCCGGTCGGCGATCAAGATCGTGCGGTCGCGTTCTACACCGGGACGCTGGGGTTCGAGCTGTTGATGGACGCGCCTCTGCCGGAGATCGGCGGACGCTGGATCGTGGTCGCCCCGCCCGGCGCCCCGACCAACCTCGCGCTCACTCCTCCTGCGAACGGTGGCCCAGCCGACACCGGCGTCCGCCTGGTCACCGCCGACGCCGCCGCGGCTCACGCGCACCTGGACCAGCAGGGTGTCGACACCGACGAGTTGGTCACCTGGCCGGGCGTCCCGCCGATGTTCACCTTCCGCGACCAGGACGGCAACACGCTGTACGTCGTCGAGGAGGGCTGAGGCCGCGTTCTCACACCGCCACACGGTCGAGCGGTACTGGCTGGTTCGGGGCCAGAGCGCCCGCCGGCGTTATGTGGGCGAAGATCTGGTCCACGAGAGTGAGGATGTGCGGGTCGTCGACGGTGTAGATGTGGCGCCTGCCCTCGCGGCGCGCGCTGATCAGGCCGGCCAGGCGAAGTTTGGCCAGGTGCTGGCGATGGAGCACGTCGCGGCCGGACGCGGTGTCTCGATCATCCCGTTGTCGGTGGCGAACTTCTGCCAGCGTCCGGACGTGGCCGCCGTACCGGTGAACGACCTCGCCATCAACAAGGTCTGCCTCGCCTGGATCGCATCCCGACGCTCCCGCCTCGTCTACGACTTCGCCGACGTCGCTGCCGACATCGACTGGCGGTGGTCACCGGTCGCTGGATCTGGCCGCCCCGCCCAGGCTCCGGCAAGCGTTCGGCCACCGCGGCGCCATGCCTGACCACAGCAACGACGCCGCTCCGACCACGGCGCGACTCTCAATTCCTTTGAATGCGCGACACTCGGCACCTGCCCGCTACTGCTGGGATTGGGAGACCCTAGGCGTCGTCGGTCAGGGCTGCCAGCACGCCCTCGCCGTACTTGGCGAGCTTGTTCTCGCCGACGCCACTGATTCCGCCGAGCTCGGTGAGGCTGGTCGGGAGGTCGGTGGCGATCTGGCGGAGCGTCGCGTCGTGGAAGATGACGTACGCCGGGACGCCTTGCTCCTTGGCGACACCGGCGCGCCAGACGCGCAGCCGTTCGAAGATCGGCGCGGCCTCGGGGGTGAGGTCCGCGGCCGCCTTCTTGGCGCTCGACGACCTCGACGAGCGGCTCAGGCGCTCCGGTTCGCGGCGCATCATCACCTCGCGGCGACGGCCGAGGACCTCGCCGCTCTCCTCGGTGAGCACGAGCGTACCGTAGTCGCCTTCGACCGTGAGCAGCCGCTGGGCCAGCAGCTGCCGGACCACCCCGCGCCACTCGGAGTCCTTCAGCTCCGTACCGATCCCGAACACGGTCAGCTGGTCGTGCCGGAACTGCCTGACCTTGTCGGTCTCCTTGCCGAGCAGGATGTCGATCAGCTGACCGGCGCCGAACTTCTGCCCACGCTCGTGCTGCAACCGGTAGACCGTCGACAGCAGCTTCTGTGCCGCGATCGTCCCGTCCCAGGACTCCGGCGGGGTCAGGCAGGTGTCGCAGTTCCCGCAGGGGTCACCGTGCTGACCGAAGTACGCGAGCAGTTGCGACCGGCGGCACTGCACGGTCTCGCACAACGCCAGCATCGCGTCGAGATGCGCGCTCAGCCGGCGACGATGGGCGAGATCACCCTCGGACGTCTCGATCATCTTCCGCTGCTGGACGACGTCCTGCAGGCCGTACGCGAGCCAGGCGGTCGACGGCAGCCCGTCCCGCCCGGCCCGGCCGGTCTCCTGGTAGTAGCCCTCGACGGACTTCGGCAGGTCGAGATGCGCGACGAACCGGACGTCCGGCTTGTCGATACCCATCCCGAACGCGATCGTCGCGACCACGACCAGGCCGTCCTCGCGCAGGAACCTGGCCTGGTTCCCCGAGCGGGTACGGCTGTCCAGGCCGGCGTGGTACGGCAGCGCCTCGATCCCGTTCTTCGTCAGGAACTCGGCGGTCTTCTCCACACTGTTGCGGGACAGGCAGTAGACGATGCCCGCGTCACCGGCGTGCTCGGTGCGGAGCAGGTCGAGCAGCTGCCGCTGCGGATTGTCCTTCGGGACGATCCGGTACTGGATGTTCGGCCGGTCGAAGCTGGCGACGAAGTGCTTCGCGTCGGTCAGCTTCAGCCGGGTCGCGATCTCCTGGTGGGTCGCCTCGGTCGCGGTCGCGGTGAGGGCGATCCGCGGGACGTCAGGCCAGCGCTCGTGCAGCTCCGACAGCATCAGGTAGTCGGGCCGGAAGTCGTGGCCCCACTGGGACACGCAGTGCGCCTCGTCGATCGCGAACAGCGCGATCTTGCCCTGGTCGAGCAACCGCACCGTCGACTCGACCCGGAGCCGCTCCGGCGCGAGGTAGAGCAGGTCCAGCTCACCGGCCAGGAACGCCTGCTCGACCTCGCGCCGCTGCTCGAAGTCCTGAGTGGAGTTGAGGAACCCGGCCCGGACGCCGAGCGCCGTCAACGCGTCCACCTGGTCCTGCATCAACGCGATCAACGGTGAGATGACGACGCCCACACCGGATCTGACCAGGGCCGGGATCTGGTAGCACAACGACTTCCCGCCCCCGGTCGGCATCAGCACGAGCGCGTCCCCGCCGGCCACGACGACATCGATGATGTCGGCCTGCTGACCGCGGAAGGCGTCGTACCCGAACACCCGGCGGAGCACCTGCAGCGCTTCGCCGGCGGGTTCGTCCAGTACTGCGGCTGTCTCGGTCACCCGGCGATTCTACGGAGATCGACGGCACCGCACAGGCCGACGAGCGGATGCCTGTGGATTACTCGACGATCTCGCCCCGGTAGGTGCCGACGCTCCACAGGTTGCCCTCCTGATCCTTCACCGTGAAACCCCGCGACCCGTAGTCCTCGTCCCGCAGTCCGCGGACGACGACCGCACCGGCCGCGATCGCCCGGGCCAGCAGCCGGTCCGGGTCGTCGTGCACCAGGTAGACCGACTGCGGGTGCTCGGCCAGCCAGGAGAAATCGTCCTGCTCGCGCTGCCGGCCGACCGAACTCACCATCACTCCGCCGCCCGGCGGCCAGGCCAGCTCGGAGTGCGCGATCGATCCTTCGGTGTCACCGGCGTACAGGCAGATCTGGGTGAAGCCCAGGCCCTCGGTCAGGAACTTCAGCGCCGCGTGGCCGTCACGGTAGACGAGCGTCGGCCAGACGCCGACCACGATCTTCTTCTCGGTTGTCGTGTTCATACCCCGACTCTGCGCCCGCACCGGCCGGCTGGTCTTGAACGTTTGGGAAGACCTCCTCGGCGACCCACTGCCGCGGTGAGCAGCCCGCGATCGTGTTCCACTCCCGGGTGAGGTGCGCCTGGTCGGCGTACCCGAGCTCGGCCGAGAGGTCCGCCAGCCGCAGCTTCGGGTCGCGCCGGAGCCGGCCGACGGCCTGCTCGAACCGCATCACCCGCCCGGCCACCTTCGGCCCCAGCCCGAACTCGATCGTGAACCGGTCCGTCAGGTGCCGACGGCTCCACCCGACCTCGGTCGCCAGCTCCTCGACACTGACCGCCCCGGCCGTCTCGCGGAGTCGCCGCCAGGCCCAGCCGAGCTCGGCCCGGGGGGCCGGCGCGGGCTCGTCCGCCCAGTGCTCGAGCAACACGCGCTCGACGATGTCGAACCGATCGACCCACGTCGGCGCCGCCCGCAGGCGCTCGCTGATCGCCCGCGCGGGGCTGCCGAGGACGTCGTCCAGCTCCACCACCATCGACGCCAGCTCACCCGGCGGCAGCCCGAGCAGCGCCCGCGCGGCGGCGGGCCTGAGCGCCAGCTGGATCCCGGACCGGTTGGGCGACTGGCTGATGTGTACGGCGGTCGAGTGCAACCCACCGACGACGGTGCCGTACGTCGTGACCGGTGCTCCCGGCCAGGCGAGGCCCAGCGGCTCGTCGAGGGTGATGACGAGAGTGAGGTACTGGGAGGGCAGGCCGCGGTGCAGCGCCGGCGGCTGACCGGGATAGGCGTACCCGGTGACCTCGGCGACGTACGGGCGCAGCGCGGGGTGCACCCGCCGCGAGTGGAACTCGAAACCTGCCATGTCCACAGGCTAGGACCGGCCGCGGACACTTTCACGCTCTCCGCGATGCGGGACCCGCGTACCGCCATCTGGACGGGCATGGCACCATCGGGGGAGTCGTTCCACGCCTAGGGGAGAGTCATCGTGCCTGCACTGAGGTCCCGCACCGTCACCCACGGCCGCAACATGGCCGGAGCCCGCGCGCTCATGCAGGCGTCCGGGGTAGCCCGGGAGGACTTCGGCAAGCCGATCGTCGCGGTCGCGAACAGCTTCACCGAGTTCGTCCCCGGCCACACCCACCTCGCACCGGTCGGCCGGATCGTGTCCGAGGCGATCCACGCGGCCGGCGGGATCGCCCGCGAGTTCAACACGATCGCGGTCGACGACGGGATCGCGATGGGCCACGGCGGGATGCTGTACAGCCTGCCGTCGCGGGACCTGATCGCCGACTCGGTCGAGTACATGGTCGAGGCCCACTGCGCGGACGCGCTGGTGTGCATCTCGAACTGCGACAAGATCACCCCGGGCATGCTGATGGCCGCGCTCCGGCTGAACATCCCGACCGTGTTCGTCTCCGGCGGGCCGATGGAGGCCGGCCGGGCCACGCTGGTCGACGGCACCGTGCGCAAGCTCGACCTGATCGACGCGATGTCCGAGGCGGTCAACGAGAACGTCTCCGACGCCGACATCCTGCGGATCGAGGAGAACGCCTGCCCGACCTGCGGCTCCTGCTCCGGCATGTTCACCGCGAACTCGATGAACTGCCTGACCGAGGCGATCGGCCTGTCGCTGCCCGGCAACGGCTCGGTGCTGGCGACCCACACCGCCCGCCGGGCGCTGTACGAGAAGGCCGGCGAGACCGTCGTCCGGATCACCAAGCGGTACTACGACACCGACGACGCGACCGTGCTGCCGCGGGCGGTCGCCTCCAAGGAGGCGTTCGGGAACGCGATGGCGCTGGACATCGCGATGGGCGGGTCGACGAACACGATCCTGCACCTGCTCGCGGCCGCGCAGGAGGCCGAGGTCGGTTTCGACCTGGACGACATCAACGCGGTCTCGCGCCGGGTGCCGTGCCTGGCCAAGGTCGCCCCGAACGTGGCGCCGCAGGGCACGTACTACATGGAGGACGTCCACCGGGCCGGCGGCATCCCGGCGATCCTCGGCGAGCTGCACCGGGCCGGGCTGCTGAACGAGAACGTCCACACCGTGCACAGCGACTCGATCGACGAGTGGCTGAAGACCTGGGACCTGCGCGGCGGCTCGCCGTCGCCCGAGGCCGTCGAGCTGTGGCACGCCGCCCCGGGGTGCAAGCGGTCGGCGACGGCGTTCTCGCAGTCGGAGCGGTGGGAGACGCTCGACACCGACGCGGCCGGCGGCTGCATCCGCGACCTCGAGCACGCGTACTCCGCCGACGGCGGTCTCGCCGTGCTCAAGGGCAACCTGGCGGTCGACGGCTGCGTGGTGAAGACGGCCGGCGTGGACGAGTCGATCTGGACGTTCCAGGGGCCCGCGGTGGTGTGCGAGTCACAGGAGGAGGCGGTCGAGAAGATCCTCGCCAAGCAGGTGCAGCCGGGTGACGTCGTGGTGATCCGGTACGAGGGCCCGAAGGGCGGCCCGGGGATGCAGGAGATGCTCTACCCGACGTCGTTCCTGAAGGGCCGCGGGCTGGGCAAGGTCTGTGCCCTGGTCACCGACGGCCGCTTCTCCGGCGGGACGTCCGGCCTGTCGATCGGCCACGCGTCCCCCGAGGCGGCGTCGGGTGGCACCATCGCCCTGGTCCAGGACGGCGACCAGATCCGCATCGACATCCCCGACCGCTCGATCGAGCTGCTGGTCGACGAGTCCGAGCTCACCGCCCGCCGCGAAGCTCTCGGTGGCGTCTACGCGCCGAAGAACCGCGACCGCAAGGTCTCCCAGGCCCTCCGCGCCTACGCCGCCATGGCCACCAGCGCCGACAAGGGCGCCGTCCGGGATATCTCCAAGCTGAGCTGAACCAAGCCGGTCCGAGATTGGGGTCGGGGTGGGCTTGAGGTTGGACTGTTCTGGTGAGCTGAGACCCCTTGTGGTGGGCTGGAACCTGAAATAGCAGGTCTCAGCTCACGGTTTCCTGTCCCAGCCCCCGGCCCGGATCGAGGCTAGGTCTCGGCATCCGGACCGTGCCGGCCGCTGGTGGTCAAACCGCGTGGAATCCGGAAGCCGGACCCAGCCCTCGTGTACCGCAACCACCCCGGGCACACACCCACAGTCGCCCTACCGCAGCCCGAGCACACGTCACAGTGCGCCTTCGAGGTCGAAGGCGAGGACGATGGACTCGAACAGCTGGGCTTCCTGATCGGCGTGGAGATAGCCGATCAGACGGCCGAGCTGGAGCTTCGGGATCGTCTGGATGTTGTCGCAGCTGATCGCGCTGTCGTGGTCGAGGCCGTTGCGCGGGCCGACCCGGACCTCGGTGGACAGGCCGCGGATCGTGCTGGTGATCGGGGCGACGGTCACGTTGGTGAGCCGCGGGCGGATCAGCTCGCGGGTCAGCACCACCACCGGCCGCGGCTTGTCCAGCCGGGCGACGTGGATCGGCCGCATCAGTCGAGGTCGGTGAGCACGGTCCCGGACGCGGCGGCGGCAAGGCCGCCCAGGTCGTCCGGAACGTCACTGCCGCCGTGCTCGGTAAGGATGGCGAGATCACGCGCGGCCAGCTCCCGGCGCCGTTCACGCTCCATCGCCCGGGCGACCACGGTGGCCCGGCTCGATGCTTTGTCGGCGGCCACCAGCTGGTCCATGAACTCCACCAGCTCGTCCGGCAACCGCACAGTGATCTGCTTGCTCATACCAAGAGCATACCGTGCTGGGATTCAGAACGGTATGCGATCAGTTCGGCGCCATCGCGGACCAGTTGAGCTCGATGTGGGGCAGCGACGGCAGGGCGGCGATGGCGGACAGCTCGATGTCCAGGAGGCCGACCAGCTGGACCAGCCGGGAGGTCGTGTCGGCGGCCTCGAGGAGCTTCTGCCGGTCGGGGGTGATCAGGGTCATCGCGGCCGACATCAGGTACGACAGCGTGCTCGGGTCGTCCGGCAGGTCGGCGATGTGCAGGCCGGGGCGGCTGATCTCGGTGACGGCGGCGGCGTACCGGCGGAAGCGGTCGATCGCGATGGTCGCCGTACCGAGGGGGTCGTCGCCGGGGGCCTCGGGCAGCCACTCGACGTCGGCGACCAGGTAGTCGCCGCTGCCGTCCAGCTCGGCCACCTTGAACCGTTGGCTGCCGGTGAGGGTGATCTCGACCGGGCCGTCGTCGTCCGCGTCCAGCGTGATCTCGGAAATCGTCGCCGCGCAGCCGGTGCCGTACAGCGACCGGAAGACCCGCTCGCCGAGCTCGTAGCCGTCCCGGACGGCGAGGGCGCCGCAGACCAGCTCACCGCCGTTCTCGACCAGGTCCCGGACCACCGCGCGGCCCTGGACATCGGTGACCGGGATGGGGAGCACCAGCCCGGGGAAGATCACCGTGTCGACGGTGAGCAGCGGCAGGCGGGAGTCCATGCCGTCGAGCCTAGGCCATGCCGGCCCCTGATCACGCCTCGTGACAACCAGCTGGTGGATACGGCCGGAGCGCCGCGGGCGGGCGCCACTAGACTGAGGGCATGATTCGCCGCGTCGACCTGCGGGGCCGAGTGGCGGCCGGAGAGGTGTCCGACCTCCAAGCCGAAGTGAACGCCCTCGTCCCCCGAGCCGTGTTCGACGTCGAGAAGGCTCTCGACGTCGCCCGACCCATCTGCCTGGACGTCCGTCATCGTGGACTCGAGGCGATCAGGGAGTACGGCGAGAAGTTCGACCATGTGCGGGTCGAGGACCTCCGCGTCTCCGCCGACGCCCTGAAGACCGCTCTCGAGGAGCTCGACCCCGAGGTGCGC
This sequence comes from Kribbella turkmenica, assembly GCF_004348725.1. Taxonomy (GTDB): domain Bacteria; phylum Actinomycetota; class Actinomycetes; order Propionibacteriales; family Kribbellaceae; genus Kribbella; species Kribbella turkmenica. The sequence continues at coordinate 71,397 of NZ_SMKR01000004.1, read as the reverse complement.
AACGCCTTCGAGGAATCGATCCGCCGCGTCCGCGAGGTCAGCCGGGACGAGTTGACCGCCGACATCACCTCCGAGCCCGCGCCCGGCGGGCGGGTGACGCAGCGTTTCGTCCCGATCCAGCGGGTCGGGCTGTACGTGCCGGGCGGTCGCGCCCCGCTGTCGTCCAGCGTGGTGATGAACGTCGTCCCGGCGCAGGTCGCCGGCGTCGCGTCGCTGGCCGTCGCGTCCCCGCCGCAGAAGGAGTTCGGCGGTCTGCCGCACCCGACGATCCTGGCGATGTGCGCGCTGCTCGGGATCGACGAGGTCTACGCGATGGGTGGCGCGCAGGCGATCGCCGGGTTCGCGTACGGCTTCGCGGGGTGCCGGAAGGTCAACCTGATCACCGGCCCGGGCAACATCTACGTGGTCGCCGCCAAGCGGTTCCTGCTCGGCGAGGTCGGCATCGACGCCGAGGCCGGTCCGACGGAGATCGCGATCCTGGCCGACGAGACCGCCGACCCGGTGCACGTCGCCGCGGACCTGATCAGCCAGGCCGAGCACGACCCGATGGCCGCGAGCGTCCTGGTCACGCCATCGGAGACGCTGGCCGCGCAGGTCGAGACCGAGTTGCCGGTCCAGGTCGCGAAGAGCAGGCACCGCGACCGGATCACCGAGGCGCTCAGCGGTCAGCAGTCGGCGGTGGTGCTGGTGGACGACCTGGACCAGGGCACCGCGTTCGTGGACGCGTACGCCGCCGAGCACCTGGAGATCCAGACCGAGGACGCCGAGGAGCGGGCCGGGCTGATCACCAACGCCGGCGCGATCTTCGTCGGCGGATGGTCGCCGGTGTCCCTGGGCGACTACTGCGCAGGCTCGAACCACGTGCTCCCGACCGCGGGCTGCGCCTGCCACTCGTCCGGCCTGTCCGTGCGCAGCTTCCTGAAGGCAGTGCACGTGGTGAACTACAGCCGCGACGCCCTCCAGCAGGTCGCCGGTCACGTGGTCGCGCTGGCGCACGCCGAGGATCTGCCGGCGCACGGCGCGGCGGTCAGTGTGCGCTTCCCAGGGGAGCAGTGATGGGCCGCTTCGACGGGCTGCCGATCCGCGAGGAGCTGAAGAGCTTCGAGCCGTACGGCGCCCCGCAACTCGACGTACCGATCCTGCTCAACGTGAACGAGAACCCGTACCCGCCGAGCGAGGAGACCGTCGCCGACATCGCGGCGTCGGTGGCCGAGGCGGCCCGCGGGCTGAACCGCTACCCGGACCGCGAGTTCCTCCACCTGCGTGCGGACCTGGCGGCGTACCTGGGTCGTGAGTCCGGCGGCCGGCTCATCGCCGAACAGGTCTGGGCGGCCAACGGGTCCAACGAGGTCATGCTGCACATCCTGCAGGCGTTCGGCGGTCCCGGGCGGACGGCGCTGTCGTTCGCGCCGACGTACTCGATGTATCCGGAGTACGCGCGGGACACGAACACGGCCTGGGTGACCGGCCGCCGGGCCGAGGACTTCACCCTCGACCAGAGCAAGGCCCTGGCCGCGATCTCCCGGCACCGTCCGTCCGTCGTGCTGCTCGCCTCGCCGAACAACCCGACCGGGACGGCGCTTCCGATCCAGGTGGTCGAGGCGCTGGCCGCCCGGACGGCCGCGATCGGGGCCGTCCTGGTGGTCGACGAGGCGTACGCCGAGTTCCGCCGGACCGGGACGCCGAGCGCGGTCACGCTGCTGCCGTCGTACCCGAATCTCGCGGTGGCGCGGACGATGTCGAAGGCGTTCGCGCTGGCCGGCGGCCGGCTCGGATACCTTGCCGCGAGCAAGCAACTGGTGGACGCGCTGCGGATCGTCCGGCTGCCGTACCACCTGTCCGCGGTGACGCAGGCGGTCGCGCGGGCGGCGCTGAGACATTCGGACGAGTTGCTCGGCCGGGTCGAGCAGTTGCGGGTCGAGCGCGACGAGACGGTCGACTGGCTGCGGTCGCTCGGGCTGCGCGCGGTCGACTCGGACGCGAACTTCGTCCTGTTCGGCACGTTCGCCGACCGGCACGCGGTCTGGCAGTCGCTGCTGGACGACGGCGTACTGATCCGCGAGACCGGCCCGGACGGCTGGCTGCGGGTCTCCATCGGCACCGGCGCCGAGATGGCCGCATTCCGCGCTTCGCTGGAGCGCGTCCTCAAGACAGACATCGGAAGGCTGACATGAGCCGTACGGCACGGATCGACCGGGAGACGAGTGAGTCGAAGGTCCTGGTCGAGCTGAACATCGATGGCGAGGGCCGCGCCGACATCTCGACCGGCGTCGGGTTCTACGACCACATGCTCAACGCGCTGGCGAAGCACGCGCTGCTCGACCTGCACGTGAACACGGTCGGCGACCTGGAGATCGACGCCCACCACACCGTCGAGGACACCGCGATCGGCATCGGCCAGGCGCTGAAGGAGGCCCTGGGTGACAAGCGCGGCATCCGGCGCTTCGGGGACGCGACCGTGCCGCTGGACGAGGCGCTCGTGCACTGCACGGTCGACCTGTCCGGCCGGCCGTACTGCGTGCACACCGGTGAGCCGGACGGTCAGGTCTACGCGATCATCGGCGGCGACTACGCCGGGTCGCTGACCCAGCACGTGTTCGAGACGCTCGCGTTCAACGCCGCGATCTGCATCCACATCCGGGTGCTGTCCGGCCGCGACCCGCACCACATCGTCGAGGCGCAGTTCAAGGCGTTCGCCCGGGCGCTGCGGGCCGCCGCCGAGCCGGACCCGCGACAGCCGGGGATTCCCTCCACCAAGGGAGCCCTGTGAGCAAGAAGGTCGTCCTGCTCGACTACGGCTCCGGCAACATCCGGTCGGGTGAGCGGGCGCTGCAGCGCGTCGGTGCGGACGTCACGGTGACCGCGGACTTCGACGAGGCGCTGAACGCGGACGGCCTGCTCGTTCCCGGCGTCGGCGCCTTCGAAGCCTGCATGACGGGATTGAAGAGGGTCCGCGGCGACGCCGTCGTCGACCGTCGGCTGACCGGTGGTCGTCCGGTGCTCGGCATCTGTGTCGGGATGCAGATCCTGTTCGCCCGTGGGATCGAGCACGGTGTGGAGACCGAGGGCTGCGAGCAGTGGCCGGGCACGGTCGAGCGCTTGCAACCGTTGAGCCAGGAGCCGGTGCCGCACATGGGCTGGAACACGGTCGACGTCCCGGCCGGCAGCACGCTCTTCGACGGCATCGAGAAGGAGCGGTTCTACTTCGTCCACTCCTACGGCGTCCGCGAGTGGGAGCTCGAGGGCGCCCGGGAGTCGGTCGCCCCGCTGGTGACCTGGACGACGTACGGCGCCGACCGGTTCGTCGCCGCGGTCGAGAACGGGCCGCTCTCGGCCACGCAGTTCCACCCGGAGAAGTCCGGCGACGCGGGCGCGGCGCTGCTCGCGAACTGGGTGCGCTCACTCTAAGACCAGTCGCATAACTGGTTTTACGCCTGACCATCGGTCACGGTTGGGTGTTGCCGTCCGCTTTCCGGGCGCGAGGACTTCCTACTCGTGAGTTGTGCTGTCACACTCACTCGCCAAGACGTGGGTTGGGAACCTTCGGGGATCCGGGAGGCCGGGTGCTGGCGGCGAAGAACCTCGAGGTCGTCTACGACGACGTGATGCTGGTGCTGCGTGGGGTGGGTCTCGAGGTCCCGCAGGGGCGGATCGTCGCCCTGCTGGGGGCGAACGGAGCCGGCAAGTCCACGCTGCTGCGCGCGCTGTCCGGGCTGCTCGACGTTCACGACGGCGAGGTCCGGCGCGGGTCGATCACGCTCGACGGCGAGCCGATCCACACCTACGGTGCCAGCCGGGTGGCCGCCCTGGGCGTCAAGCAGGTGATGGAAGGCCGGCGGATCCTGGCCGACCTCACCGTCGAGGAGAACCTCCGGATCGGCGGCCATGTCAGTCCGCGCTCGATCAAGGCCAACCTGGACCGGACTTACCAGTTGTTCCCGGTGCTGGCGGACCGCCGCCGCACGCTGGCCGGGTACCTGTCCGGTGGCGAGCAGCAGATGCTGGCGATCGGACGCGCGCTGATGTCGGATCCGAAGTACCTGCTGCTCGATGAGCCGAGCCTCGGGCTGGCGCCGATGATCGTCCGGCAGATCCGGGACGTGATCGTGAAGATCAACCAGCAGGGCACGACCGTGCTGCTGGTCGAGCAGAACGCGGCGATGGCGTTGTCGATCGCCGAGCACGGATACGTGCTGGAGAACGGCGCGATGGTGATGGACAAGCCGGCCGCCGACCTGCTCGCCGACGGCGACGTCCGCGAGTTCTACCTCGGCCTCGGCGCCGAAGGGTCGGTCAAATCCTTCCGCGACGTGAAGCACTACCGCCGACGGAAGCGGTGGTTGTCGTGACCGCGACGCAGGCCCGCCACAGCGAGCACACGCAGGAGTCCACCCCGGTGCTCAGGTTCGAGGACGTCGTCCTCGGGTTCGAAGGAGTGACGGCGCTCAACGGCGTCAGCTTCACCGTGAACCAGGGGGAGTTGTTCGCGGTCATCGGCCCGAACGGTGCCGGCAAGACCTCGATCTTCAACGTGCTCTCCGGTGTCTACCGGCCACAACGGGGGGCGGTCCGCTTCGGCGGCGAGGATCTGCTCGGCCGCCGGCCGCACGCGATCGCCCGGCTGGGCATCGCCCGGACCTTCCAGAACATCGAACTGTTCTCGAACCTGACCGTCCTGGACAACCTGATGCTCGGCCGGCACCACCATCACCCGTACGGCGTCCTCGCCGCGTTCGCGTGGCTCGGCAAGGCCCAGCGCAACGAACGGGCCAACCGGCGGGCCGTCGAGGAGATCGTCGACTTCCTCGAGCTTACGCAGTGGCGGCGGTTCCCGGTCGGCCTGCTGCCCTACGGCGTGCAGAAACGGGTGGAGCTCGGCCGGGCGCTGGCGTCGGAGCCGAAACTGCTGCTGCTGGACGAACCGGTCGCCGGGATGAACCTCGAGGAGACCGAGGACATGGCCCGGTTCATCCTCGACATCCGCGACGACCTCGGCCTGCCGATGGTGATGGTCGAGCACCAGATGGGCCTGGTGATGGATCTGGCCGACCGGATCATGGTGATGGACTTCGGCAAGCCGATCCGCACCGGGACGCCGAAGGACGTCGCCACCGACCCCGACGTCGTCCGGGCCTACCTGGGCGAGGAGCACCGGGTGGTCGAGAAGCCATGAGCACGGTCGAGACGTCGGTGCGGACGGCAACGATCGCGAGCCGGGTCCGGGACCGGGCCAGGACGACCCCGCACGTGATCGCGCTGCGGGAGAAGGACCTGGGCATCTGGCAGCAGGTGAGCTGGGAGCAGTACTGGGACACCGCCGAGCTGGCCGCGCACGCGTTGATCGCCCTCGGCGTCGAGCCGGGCGACCGGGTGGCGATCCACTCGGAGAACCGCCGGGAGTGGCTGTACACCGACGTCGGCACGGTCGCCGTCCGCGCGGCGACGGTCGGGCTGTACCCGACCAACCCGGTCGCCGAGGTCGGCTACCTGCTGCGGCACTCGGGGGCGAAGGTGCTGATCGCCGAGGACCAGGAGCAGGTCGACAAGGCGCTGGCGATCGAGGACCTGCCCGATCTGAAGCACATCGTCTACGTCGACCCGCGCGGCATCCGGCACCGGTACGCCGACCCGCGCCTGATCGCCTGGACCGACTTCCTTGCCATCGGCACCGGCCATCGTGCGGCCGACTCGGACGCGGTCACGCGCCGCATGGAGGAGTCCCGGCCGGACGACGTGGTGACGCTGATCTACACGTCCGGCACGACCGGCCCGCCGAAGGGCGTGATGCTGACCGCCACGAACGTCGACTTCGCCATCCAGGAGCTGGTCGAGCGTGGTGGCTTCACCGCGCCGCCGCCGTCGCCGCGGGACAGTGTGCTGTCCTACCTGCCGTTGTGCCACGTGGCCGAGCGGATCTTCAGCGGCTGGTTCGGCGCCGGGGCCGGGGTCACCGTGCACTTCGCCGAGTCGATCGAGACGGTCGCGACCAACCTGCACGAGGTACAGCCGACGATCCTGTTCGGAGTCCCGCGGATCTGGGAGAAGATCGCGGCCGGCGTCCAGATCCGGGTCGAGTCCGCCGATCCCCTGAAGCGGATGGTGAACGGCTACTGGCTCCGCCGGGCCGACTGGATCGGCGGCGTGCTCGCGGCCAACGGGGGACGTCATACCGCCGCCTCCCGGGCGGTCTACGCGATCGGCTGGCTGTTCTGCTACCGCGCACTCAAGGACCGCATCGGGCTGCGCAAGGTCCGGTACGCCGCGTCCGGGGCGGCACCGATCGCACCCGAAGTACTGCGGTTCTTCATGGGACTCGGACTGCCGATGCACGAGGTGTACGGCATGACCGAGAACACCGCGGTGGCGACGGCCAACCGCCCGGGCCGGGTCAAGGTCGGCACGGTCGGTGAACCGCACCCCGGTGTCGAGCTGCGGATCGACGAGAGCACCGGCGAGATCCTCACCCGGCACCCGGGAACCTTCGCCGGCTACTGGCAGGACCCGGACGCGACCGCGAAGGTGATCGACGCCGACGGCTGGCTGCACACCGGCGACGTGGGGGAGTGGGCCGACGGCACGCACGTGCGCATCACCGACCGGATGAAGGACATCATCATCACCGCGGGCGGCAAGAACGTCGCTCCGTCGGAGATCGAGAACGCGCTCAAGGCGTCGCCGTACATCAAGGAAGCGATCGTGATCGGCGACCGGCGCAGGTTCCTCACCGCGCTGATCGGCATCGAGCCGGACACCGTCGGCCACTGGGCCCAGACGCACCGGCTGCCCTACTCGACGTACGGCGACCTGTCCGCGAAACCGGAGGTGATCGCGCTGGTCCAGACCGTCGTGGACGACGTCAACGCCCGGTTCGCCACGGTCGAGCAGGTGCGGTCGTTCCGGCTGCTGCCGAAGCTGCTGGACCACGAGGACGGCGAGCTGACCGCGACCCAGAAGGTCAAGCGGTCCGCCGTCTGCACGGCGTTCGCCGGACTGGTCGAGTCCATGTACGCCGGGGGTGCCCGGTGAACGAGTTCCTCGCCACGGTTGTCCGGGGCCTGGGCAACGGGTCGATCTACGCCCTGCTGGCGCTGGGCTTCGTGATCGTCTACAAGTCCATGCGCGTGATCAGCTTCGCCCAGCCGGCGTTCATGATGGCCGGCGCGCTGCTGACCGGTTATCTCGTGCTGTCGATGAATTTCTTCCTCGCCGTCCTGGTCGCGCTCCTGCTGACCGCACTGCTCGGTGCCGGGGTGGAGCGGCTGGCGCTGCGGCCGATGATCGGCAAGCCGGTGTTCGTGATCGCGATCATCACGCTCGGCGTCGACATCGTGATCCGGACGGTGGTGAACTCCTTCATCGGCCTGGACATCCGGCAGATGGGCGACCCGTGGGGGCTCGAGCAGCTCGGCGTACTGGGGGCCAGGATCGATCAGCGGCACCTGGCCACGTTGGTGGCAACGCTGATCGTGGTGGCCGCGCTGTTCGCCTTCTACCGCTGGTCGCGGACCGGGCTGGCGATGCGGGCGGCGTCGTCGGACCAGGAGGTCGCGCTCGCGCAAGGTGTCTCGGTCGGCCGGGTGTTCTCGCTGGCGTGGGCGCTCGCGGCGGCGCTCGCCGGCCTGGCCGGGGTGTTTCTGTCGACCGGGATCGGCCTCGAGCAGAATCTCTGGCTGACCGCGCTCAAGGCGCTTCCGGTGATCATCCTCGGCGGCCTCGACTCCCTCGGCGGTGCGGTGATCGCCGGTCTGTCGATCGGCATCGTGGAGGCCCTGGTCGGCAGCTACGGCGACAACCTGCACCCGGTCTTCGGCGGTGACTTCTTCCTGGTCGTGCCGTACCTGCTGATGCTCCTCGTCCTGCTGGTCAGACCTTACGGATTGTTCGGCGCGAGAGAGGTGGAGCGCATATGAGCCGGCCCCTGCTCTACCTGTCCTACAAGCAGGACATGGCCTTGCTGAACACGCCCGCGAAGCGGTGGTGGACGCTCGTCCTCGGACTGGTCGCGGTCGCGTTGCCGTTCCTGCTGACCGACGACCTGCTGGTCGTGCTGGCTACGGCGTGCGTGGCGTCGATCGGTGCGATCGGCCTCAACATCGTCACCGGGTACGGCGGTCAGGTGTCGCTCGGGCACGCGTTCTTCCTGGGGCTGGGCGCCTACACCGCGGCCGCGTTGTCGGGTGACCCGGACAGCACCCGGCTGATCGGGTTCGGGATCACCTCGCTGCCGGTCTGGTTGCTCGCGGCCGGCCTGGTCGCCGGGCTGGCCGGGCTGATCGTCGCGCCGCTGGCGGCGCGGCTGCGCGGGCTCTACCTGGCGGTGGTGACGCTCGGGCTGGTGTTCATCGGGGAGCACATCTTCAAGCACTGGCGGGAGCTCACCGGGGGAGTCGGGGTCGGGCGGCCGGCCGCCGTCCCGGAGTTGTTCGGGTTCCAGTTCGCGGTCGACGGGGAGCTGTTCACGAAGGCGCAGAAGCTCTACCTGCTGATGCTCGTGCTGCTGGTGATCTTCGGCGTCCTGGCCCGGAACCTGGTCCGGTCGAGGACCGGCCGGGCGCTCGCGGCCGTCCGGGACCGGGACCTGGCGGCCGAGGTGATCGGGGTCGACGTGACCCGGTACAAGATGATCGCGTTCGCGGTGTCGTCGTTCTACGCCGGCGTCGCGGGCGCCCTGCTGTACGTGATGATCGGCTTCGTCGAGCCGGGGTCGTTCAACCTCGGGATGTCGGTGCAGTACATCGCGATGGTGCTGATCGGCGGTGTCGCGACGATCTCCGGATCGGTGCTCGGCGCGCTGTTCATCACCCTGCTGCCGCGGGTCACCCGCGAGCTCCCGGCCGTGCTGCCGTTCATCAGCGGCAGTTCCGCAGCCGGGGGCATCACGGTGTTCCAGGTCGAGACGATCCTCTACGGCCTGTTGATCATCGGCTTCCTGATCTTCGAACCGCGGGGGCTGTTCGGCATCTGGATCCGGGTCCGCACCTACTGGAAGTCGTGGCCGTTCTCGCACTAAGGAGTATCGATGAGCGTTCGGAAGGGAAGCGCCGTCGCGCTGGTAGCGGCGATGGTCCTGGTCGCGGGGTGCCGTAACGACGCCCCGGAAGCTCAGCAGGGCGACTCGGGCGTCAAGTTCGACGTCGGGGTCACCTCCGAGCCGTGCCCGGCCGCGGTCGACAAGGCCAAGGGCTGCATCTACCTCGGCTCGATCTCGGACCTGACCGAGGGGCCGTTCAAGGCGCTCGGCGTACCGATCACCGAGAGCCAGAAGGCGTTCTGGCAGCGGGTCAACGAGGCCGGCGGGATCGGCGAGTTCGAGGTCGACGTGACCAAGTACGTCAAGGACAACAAGTACAACCCGCAGATCCACAACGAGGTGTACGCCGAGATCAAGCCGGACGTGCTGGGGCTCGTCCAGACCCTCGGCTCACCGACCACGGCGGCGATCCTCGGCGACCTCAAGTCCAGCGGCGTGGTCGGCGTACCGGCGTCCTGGACGTCGGCGTGGGCGTTCGAGGACGTGATCCTGGAGTCGGGCACGAACTACTGCTTCGAGTCGATGAACTCGGTCGACTTCGCGGTCGAGACGCTGAAGCCGAAGACGGTCGCCGCGGTGCACTTCCCCGGTGACTACGGTGACGACGCCGCGGCCGGCGCGAAGATCGCGGCCGAGGCCAACGGGCTGACGTTCACCGACATCCCGACCGCGCCCGGCCAGGAGAACCAGGGTGCGGCGATCCAGAAACTGGTCGCGGCCAAGCCGGACCTGGTCATCCTGACCACCGGCCCGACCGAGGCGGCGACCATCGTCGGCGGGGCCGCGCAGAACGGCTTCAAGGGACAGTTCATCGGCACCAGCCCGACCTGGAACCCGGCGCTGCTGAAGAGCCCGGCCGCGCCCGCGCTGACCGCGCTCTACCGGCAGTCCGGGCCGTGGGCGCCGTACGGCGCCGGAACCGCCGGTCACAAGGCACTGGCCGAGTCGATCGACCAGGCCACCTTCAAGGCCGCGCCGAACGACGGCTACACCGCCGGCTGGGTGTGGTCGTACCCGTTGAAGGCCGCGCTGGAGAAGGCGGTCGAGTCCAAGGACCTCACCCGGGCCGGGCTGCTGGCCGCGGTGAAGTCGCTGGAGACGGTGGACTACGAAGGCATGCTGCCGGCCGAGGCGGGCCGGTTCTCCGGTGAGCCGAACGAGCGGGTGTTCCGGGCCAGCATCATCTCGAAGGTGGACCCGGCGGCGCCGACGGGCGTGAGCGTGGAGCGGGACTTCTTCACCGGCAAGACCGCGGAGGCGCACGAGTTCAGCAAGCCCTGTTACCAGTAGTTGGTTGAATGTTGAGGCACCCGCGGTCATTCAGGATCGCGGGTGCCACGGCGCGCGGTTCGTCTTGTCGTTGTCTGTTGTTCACCGTACGTTCATCGGTGACCGGCAGATCCTTTCCGCCCATGAGGAGGCACGCACCGTGTCCGTTGAGCACAATCCCCTGTCCCGCCGGCAGTTCGTCGCCCGAGCGGCCGCGGCCGGTGTCGCGGTCAGCGTCGCAGGCTCGGTCGAGGCGCTGTACACCGCCCAGCCCGCGCTCGGCACCTCCGGCCCGAAGATCGGCTACGGGCCGCTGATCGAGGACCCGAACGGCATGCTCGACCTGCCGCGCGGGTTCGGCTACGAGATCCTGTCCCGCGAGGGCACCGTCCGCCCCGGCGGCCTGAGGACGCCGAGCCGCTTCGACGGCATGGGCACCTTCGCGGACCGGCACGGCGGCTCGCGGCTGGTCCGCAACCACGAGTGCAGCCCGACCGCCACGATCAAGGTGGTCGCTCCGCCGGAGCGCACCTACGACCCTGGTGCCGCCGGCGGCACCAGCACGCTCGTCGTGGACAAGCACAACCACGCCACCAAGGAGTTCGTCAGCCTCGGCGGTACGGCGATCAACTGCTCCGGCGGCATCACGCCCTGGCGTACCTGGCTGACGTGTGAGGAGACCGAGGCCAGGGCCGGCGACACCGGCTACACCAAGGACCACGGATTCATCTTCGAGGTCGACCCGTACGACGACCGCCGCAACCTCGACCCGGCCCCGCTGACCGCGATGGGCCGGTTCCAGCACGAGGCGGTCGCGGTCGACCCGGCGACCGGCATCGTCTACGAGACCGAGGACGCGTTCGTCGCGCCGCTCGGCGGGTTCTACCGGTTCCTGCCGAACCGCCCGCGCGGTGGCTGGGGTTCGCTGCGGGCCGGCGGTGAACTGCAGGCGATGTACATCCCGGACCTCCCCGACCTGTCCGTCGTCCAGGAGGCAGGCGCGACGTTCCACGGCGTCCGGTGGATCACGGTGCCGGACCCGCTGGCGACGACCGAGTCGGTCCGCGCGCAGGACTACGGCAAGCAGATCACCGGCGGCTACAAGCTCGAGGGCTGCTGGTGGGGGACCCGGGACCGCTGCGTGTACTTCGTCTCGTCGTTCGCCCGGACCGAGCTCGGGCCGAAGGTCGACCACGACGGCCAGGTCTGGCGGTACGACCCGCGGAAGCGGACGCTGCGCCTGGAGGTCATCTTCACCCGGCCGTCGCCCGGCTCGGACGACCCGGAGTTCGATGCCCCGGACAACATCACGATGTCGCCGTACGGCGGGTTGATGATGTGCGAGGACGGACTCGGCGAGCAGCACATCCTCGGCACCACCGAGGACGGCGAGGTGTTCAAGTTCGCCCGCAACCGGGTCAACAACGGCACCCCGGAGGACCCGGCGTTCGGCGAACTGGCCGGCGCCGGCTTCTCCGCCGACGGCCGGACGATGTTCTTCAACGTCTACACACCCGGCATCACCTACGCGATCACCGGCCCCTGGCGCCGCCGCAGGTAGTCACAGTGCCGCGACGTACACCCAGTCGCCGTTCTCCCGGACGAACCGGCTGAGCTCCTGTTGGTGGCTCGGCCGGCCGTCCAGCTCGTAGTGCGCGCGGAACTCGACCGTGCCTTCGGTGTGAAACGGGCTTCCGCCGGTGGTGGCCAGGATCTCCAGGCCGGTCCAGTGGATGTCGTCGTCCAGCCGGAGGCCGGCCGGGCGGGTCGCGGCGGCCCAGGTGCGGAGCAGGTACGCCGCGTCGCGGACGGCGAACGCCGAATAGCGTGAACGCATCAGCTCCTCAGCGGTGGCGGCCGACGCACGACCGTCGTGCAGTCGGCCACAGCAGTCGGCGTACGAGCTGTCGAGCCCGCACGGGCAGGGTTCGGAGGGTTGCGGCATGAGCAGATTGTGACCGAGCCCGGGCGGTGGTGGTCCGCCCGGGCCGGGCAGGGGGTCCCTTCCAGCTGACTCCGATGGCGTCAGGGGGTCTCGATGACGATGCCGGCCTCCATCTCCAGTACGCGGTGGTAGTCGGCGTCGAGCGTGGCCGGGTCGCTGTGGATCAGGATGACCCAGGCCAGACAGGTGAACAGGTCGACGGTCTCCGGGACGACGGCGTCCTCGTCGTACAGGACCTTCATCCAGTGGAACGACTTCAGCTCGTCGATGCCGTCGAAGACCTCCCGGTTGCGGAAGTAGCCCTCGGCCGGAGCGATCACGAAGACGCCGCGCAGGTGCTGGACCAGGTCGAACCCGTCCCGGACCTCGCCGCGGACCCGGTGGGCGACCGTCCGCTTGATGTGGTTGTCGCCGGTGGCCAGCTCGCTGACCATCTGGTGACCGCCGCCGGCCGGCCGGGCCGCGACCTCGATCAGCCGCGGGCCGTCCGCCGTCATCATCACCTCGACGTGGCCGCAGCCGATCCGGATGCCGACCGCGTCGAGGACCTGCCGGGTGTACGGCCAGAGGGCCTGCACCTCCGGGTCGTCCTCGGCGAGGAAGTCGATCCGCCGGTAGATGCCGATCTTGTCGCCGCGACCGACCTTCGTGTAGCGGCAGACGTCGACCAGCGCGTGCTTCCCGTCCACGCTGTAGGTGTCGACCAGATACTCCGTGCCCTCGGCGTACTCCTGGATCAGCACGGCGTCGTTGGTCAGCCCCATCTTGTTGGTCCGGCCGAGCACCCGGTCGAATCGCTCCCGCCAGTCGCCGCCGGAGAAGACGACATACACCTCGTCACCGGCGGCGCTCTTCGGCGGCTTGATCACCAGCCGCCGGCCGAGCAGATCGTTCTCCTTGAGCCACATCTGCGCCTCGGCCGGGTCGGCGGTCCGGAACTGCCGCAACCGCGGCACTCCGGCGGCCGCCAGCGCCTGCGCCATCTCCCACTTGTCCCGGCGGGCCGCGGCGAGCTCCGGTACGTTCCCGGTCCCGGGCGCGAGGAGCTCGATCAGCTGGTCGCACAGCTCGACGCCACTCTCGGCGCCGGGCACCAGGTACTCCGGCTCGTACTGCCGCAGTTCCTCGGCGAGCGCCTGGACGTCGCCGGTGAAGTAGTGCACGTGCTCGAAGTCGTCCGGGTGCCAGCTGGCGGTGTACGCCGGTGGCGGCTCGGCACCGCTCAGGACGGCGACCGGCAGCCGGCCGGCCTCGCGGAACGCGGCCGGGTATTCCTGTCCCGTGGACAGCGGGTCCACGATGATCGTGTAGTCACTCATCTCGTCCTCCTACGAGCTCTCGCTCGGCAACGGCTCGGCGGCCGGGGTGATGTCGGGGGCGGTGGTCTCCTCGGTGGAGGCTGTGGGCGACATCCCGAAGTACGCGAGGACGACGCCGATCGCGCCGGCCAGCCCGCACCACACCCAGACCTGGGTGCCGGACGCGTTCCACACCCAGACACCGAGGAACGGACCGAGCGCGGAGCCGAGTCCGAACATCGCGTGCGCGGAACCGACGTACCGGCCGAGGAGCCGCTTCGGCGCGGCCATTCCCGGGTAGGCGAACATCGTCGGCCCGCCGATGATCTCGGCCAGCGTCCACAGCAGCGTGCCGATCACGAAGATCGCCACCCCGCCCGGCAGCGCGTAGAACGCGAGCCCGCCGCCGAGCAGCACGAACCCGGTCATCGCGACGAGCCGGGCCGGCCAGTTCTGCACCACCTTCGTCACCAGCAGCTCGCAGGTGATGACGATGAAGCCGTTGAGTGCGACCACCGCGCTGAACCACCAGGTCGACAACCCGTCGGCCTTCATGTGCAGCGGCAGCACGGCCAGGTACTGCATGTAGATCGCCGCGTTGATGAACATGCAGAGCAGGAACAGCACGTACTTGTAGTCCCGCAGGACCGCGACGTAGCCGCCGCCCGCCTGCTCGGGTTCGTCCGCGGTCGTGTCCTGCGCGGTGCGTGGGGCCCGCTTCGGCAGGGCGACGATCGCGACCAGGGCGTACGCCAGGGCCGCGATCGCCTCGCCGATGAACAGCAGGTTCCACGACACCGCGACCAAAGCTGCACCGATCAGCGGTGCCGCGGTCGTCCCGAGGTTCATCGCCAGCCGGTAGACCGCGAAAATCATCACCTGGCGGTTCTTCGGGGTCAGTTCGGTCAGCAACGCGGCCGAGGCCGGGCGGTAGAACTGCCCGACCGCCCCGGCCAGGGCGACCACGGTGACCACGGCCGCGTAGCTCGGCACGTAGGCGATCGCCAGCACGAATCCGGCCATGCCGAACATGCTGATCATCACCGCGGCCCGCGGGCCGACCTTGTCCGACAGCGATCCGCCGATGATCAGGCCGACCACCGATCCGGCGCCGTACACGCCGAGCGCCGTCCCGGCCTGGACCGGGGTGAAGCCCTTCGAGGTGGTCAGGAACAACACCAGGTAGACCTGCAGGAACCAGCCGAGCTTGTTCACGAAGACGCCGACCAGCAGCGCCTTCACCGGTACCGGGGCCTCCCGGATGGTCGCCCAGACACCGGTGCTCTCGTCGGTGGACGTCATCCGGCCGCCTCCTCGGGTTCCTTCGCCTTGACCTTGCCCGACCAGCGCAGCGCCTTCCCGGCGGCGTCCAGCCCGGCCCGGCACTCCTCGATCGTGGTCGCGACCGCGGTCGCGTAGGCGATCCGGCCCCACAGCGTCCCGTCCGGCGGCGGGCTGGTCGTCTGACCGGCCGCCATCAGCGGGACCAGCAGGTCGATCGAGCCCGGCAGGCCGTCCGCGTCGAAGGCGACCTCGTCCAGGACGGTGTCGTTCTCTTCCACGTAGAAGAACCGGACCCCACCGACCATCGTGCGGTCCGGGACGAGTTCCGGTGCCCGCCCGCAGGCCACCGCGGCCGCGGCCAGGCCCGGGTCGACCCCGGTCGCCTGCAGGCCGAGGTAGGGGATCAGGTCGCCGCCGATCCGCGCGTTGATCTCGATCACCTTCGGGCCGTCGGCCGTCATCATGATCTCGGTGTGGGTGACACCGTCGGTGAACGCGATCGCCTTGTGCGCGTCGACCAGCACCTGCATCAGCTGGTCGTCGACGAGCAGCGGGTCCGCCGCGTCGACGAAGTGGCCGACCTCCTCGGCGTACGGCGGGTAGCCGATCTCCTTGCGGGCCAGGCAGAACGGCGTCACCTGGCCCTGGAACACGGCTGCGTCGATGCTGATCTCGTAACCGTCGGCGAACTCCTCGACCAGCACCTTGACGTCGTAGTGCGGCGCCTCCGGCACGGTCGTGTCGTGCGCGAACGCCCAGTGCTCGCGGAGTTCGGCCGGCGAGTTCACCTTCACCACGCCGAGGCTCGCGGCCAGGGCCCGCGGCTTGAGGATCCGCGGGTAGCCGACGTCCACGGCGAGCGCGTCCTCGACGGTGTCCACGAGGACCGACACCGGTTGCGGGACGCCGTGCTCGGCGAGCGCCGTCCGGGTGAGGTGCTTGTCGCGGCAGCGGTTCACCATCGCGACGTCACCGCCCGGCAGGCCGAGCGCCGCGGCGACGTGGGCGGTCTGCAGGATCCGGGCCTCGTCCCAGCACAGCACGCCGTCGATCGCCTCCCGATCGTGCAACTCGTTCGCGGCCGCGACCAGGGTGTCGGCGTCGAGGGTGGACTCGAGCACGGTCCAGCCCTCGATGTAGTCCTTCTCCCAGGTCGGTTCGGCGTGCAGGAACATGTGGATCCGGTACCGCGGTGCGATCGACCGCAGGATGTACTCGCGGAACAGCCGCATGCCGGTGGCGACCACCAGCAGGTGAGGTCTGTCGGTCATCTCATGCCTCCCTGACGGGTGCGGGGATCTGCCGGATCCGGCTCGCCCCGGTGGTGCCGTCGCTGCGACGGAAGTGGTCGGTGATCAAGATGTTGCCCTGAGCATCGAACTCCGGGACGCTGTGGCACTCGCCGATGACCAGCTCACCGCCGGCGCCGAGCAGGCAGTACGCCGCGTCGAACGTCCCGTCCGTCCGCAGGTGCCCGACCAGCCGGCCGCTGCGCAGGCCGCCGCCGGCGTAGAACTCCGCCCAGACCACATCGTCCTCGCGGTGGTACTGCCCGTACGGGGCACCCGCCGCCGGGTCGTCGACCTCGAGCCGGAACCACACCCCGTCGACGTCGGGGACCAAGGGTTCCGGGACCGCCGCGGTCACCACTGCACCGCGCAGAGTTCGTCGGAGATCGGGTAGATCTCGCGGTCGAACATGGAGTTCAGCACGATCGCGGCCCGGACCGGCAGTTGTGTCAGGCCCGCGTTGGTCAGGCCGTGGCTGTACCGGCTGGCGTTGAACGTGTAGATCCGGTGACCGTTCATGCCCTTCCAGCGCACCGAGTAGTCCGGCTCGACCAGCAGTTGCCCGTCGTCGTCGAACTCGATTCGCTCCCGCAGCTCGTCGTCGAACGGTGCCTCGACGTGCTCCCGGCCGCCGGCGACGACGACCTGGCGGACGTCGTGCTCCTCCGGCGTGGTGGACGTCGTGCAGCAGAGCCGGATGTCGCCGTCCGGCAACGGTGTGGACGAGCGGACGTCGCGGCCGGGCAGCAGGGTGACCGGGAAGCGGCCGAGCGTCAGCAGGCCGTCGTAGTTCGACTGGTAGAGCGCCCGCAGGCCGCCCGGGGTGATGGCGTCGCCGCTGTAGCGGGAGTCGTCGATCATCTCCCGGCGTTTGCTGCGGTTCAGCCCCTGCAGGAACTCGATGTGCGACGGCCGGTAGAGCTCGTTGGCCATCGGCGAGTCGTCGATGCTGCGGAACCACTGGTTCCGGCCGAGCCAGCGGATGTCGGTGAAGCCCGACCCGAGCAGCCGCAGGATGCACTCGAGACCGGTCTGGCCGCCACCGACGACCGCGGTCGGCGCGTTGTGATCCAGCGCCGGCATCCGGGCGCCCAGTTCGTCGGCGATGAACGCCCGCTCCTCGGGCAGCCCGTGCAGGTACGCCGGGCGGACCGGGCGGGTACCGAGCCCGAGCACCAGGTGCTCCGAGACCGCGGCCGGCTCACCGTCGACGGTGACCTCGAACCCGTCGTCGGTGATCGAGATCGACTCCACCCGCGAGCTGAAGTTCACCACGCCGAGCCGCTCGGTGGCCCAGGCCAGGTAGCGCTCGTACTCGATCCGGGGGAGCGAGTCGAACTGGGAGTTGATCAGCGCGTACAGCCGCCCGGAGGTGACCAGGTAGTTCAGGAACGTCAGCTCGTGCCGGGGGTCGACCAGCGAGACCAGGTCCTTCATCCAGCCGGTCTGCATCCGGACGCCCGGGTAGAGCAGCGGAGTGTGCCAGCCGGCGCCCGGGCGGGCGTCGAACAGGGCCAGCTTCTCGGTGGTGACGTTCTTGTAGAGGGCGGCCAGCGACAGGTTGGAGGGCCCGGCCCCGATACCGATCGTGTGGTAGCGGGGCGTCGTTCGCTGCTTGCCTGGTTCCGTGATGGTCATGCGCTGTTTCTCCGTCCGCGAAGTGGTGGTGCGCGTCTCACCGCCGGTGAGCAGATCGCTCGCTGCGGCCCGGCTTGCGGCCAGCGCGGTTTTCACGCTGCCGCCGGACCCACCGGTGAAGGTGAAGAGCCGATGTGTGCTGCCGAGCACCGACCAGAGGGTCAGTACCGGCGGATCGGCGTAACAGTCGGCGTGGCTGACCAGGTGGTCGGGCGCCGACAGCTTGAGGTGGGGCAGTCGCTCGCCGGCGATCCGGACGGCCCGAGCGGCCAGATCCGGGATCGGGGTGCTGCTGCCCGGTGGAACGGACCAGTGGTGCGTGTCGACGCCGAGCAGCAACCGGCCGTCGGCCGTGGGCCGCCCGAACAGGTCGCTGGTCTCGTCCACGAACATGGTCGGGAGGGCGCCGTCCACGGCGTAGACGGCGATCTGGATCGACTTGGTCCGGTACGGCTCGGCCGGCAGTGCGCTGCCGCTGAGCAGCCCAGGTGTCCACGGGCCGGCCGCGACCACGACGGCGTCGTACCGGTGGCTCCCGCCCGGAAGGCGACAGCTGACCGAGCCGTCCGGGTGCGGGACGAGCCCATGGACCGGTCCGCCGAGCACCTGGCTCCTAGGGCCTGCCCCGAGCCGCCGGAGCACCGCCGTCCGTAGCTGGTCCGGCCGGATGAAGCCGGCCCGCTTCTCGCACACGCCGACCGTCCCGTCGGGCAGGCCGTGCCAGCCCCGGCGGTGCAGCTGGTCGCGGTCGAGGATCTCCGTCGAGCCCGGGTGCGCGTCCTCGACCTCGGCGACCGCCCGTTCGAGTCCTGCGTACGACGACAGGAGGTAGGTGCAGCCGGTCTCGGTGTAGCCGGCCGGCTCCTGGAGAGTCTCGAACAGCTCGGTCAGGCTCTCGATCGCCAGCCGGCGCTGCACCGGATGCGTCTCGAACCCCCGGACGCCGCCGCCGGACACCGCGGTCGCGTCAAGGCGGACCGGTCCGGTCACCAGGTCGACCTCGACGTGGTCGCTCAGCCGCCAGGCGAGCAGCGTGCCGGCGATGCCGGCCCCGATCACGCAGACTCGCATCGCTCTACCCGCCTTGCCCGGTCAGCGCGGCCCGCAGCGAGCCGGTGTCCTCGACGCCGCCGGCCAGCAGGGTCAGCAGGCTCCGGGCCGCCAGCGGCAGGTCGAACCCGTCCGGCCGGAGCGCGCTCTCACCCCGGGACCGCTCGATCGCCGCCAGCGCCGGGTCGAGCGGCTCGGTGACCTGATGGGTCCCGGCCAGCAGGGGCTCGACCCGCTCCGCGAACGCGCGAAAAGAATTGAAGGTGAAATTACTGCGGTACCGGTCCGGCCGGTCCCAGGCCAGAAACAAACGAACGATTGAGGGATCGGCGGTGCGCAGCAATTCGGTCGCGGAGATTCCGTGACTGCGGCTGGTCGAGAATTTCTCACCGTCGAATGTGTAGAACTCGTTGACCACGAGCCCGGCCAGGGGAAGGCGGGCGACACCGGCCGCCGACCAGACCGCGGGCCAGTAGATCGCGTACCAGAACGCGTTGTCGAGGCCGAGGAAGTGCCACAGGTGGTCCACCTGGTCGAGTGCGGCCAGGTAGCCGGTCACGTCGGCGGCACCGGGGTCGACGGCCCGGGCGACGCCGTACAGGTCGGAGAGTGCGATCTCGGTGTACGGGCCGATCCGCAGACCGGCCAGCGGGCCGTCGCCCTCGATACCCCAGTTGGTCGGGTAGGCCAGGGCGATCTCCGGCAGTCCGGCCGCCAGCGTGCGGTCGATCAGATCCCGGACGGCCGGCGGCAGGTCGGCCCGCAACCACGTCTCGACGAGCGCTTCGCGGTGGTCCTCCATCCGCAGCACGGGCACCGCCGCCGTGAACGGGCGGGGTTCGCCGCCGCAGCGGCCGCAGACCGGATCGACCATGGTGTCGACCTGGGTGAAGCTGCCGCACTGCTCGCAGGCACCGCCCGCCGCGGGAGCCTTGCATTCGCCGCAGAGGCCGCTGAGGTAGGACTCGTGCAGGGTCCGGCCGCAGTCGGCGCAGGCGTACAGGGTCACCTCGCGCAGCGGGGTCGCGCCGCTGGTCACGAGGTGGTTCATCAGCTCCCGGATGATCGGCGTGTGCACCTCGCCGAGCGGGTCGGTGAAGTAGTCGAAGCCAATCCTGGCCAGGTCGTAGGTGTCCTTGATGTCGTCCCGGAAGTCGGCCGTCATCACGCCGACCTCGATCCCTTCGTGCTCGGCGCGGGTGAGCACGTAGTTCTGGTGGACGTCCAGGCCGGTGGTGACCACGACGCGCTCCCCGCGGGCGCGCGCGGCCCGGGCGGCGATGTCGGCGGCCACGTACGGGCCGGACAGGTGACCGACGTGCAGCGGCCCGTTGATGGTCGGCTGCGGGAACGTGAGGACGGTGACCGGATCAGTCATGGTCGGCCGCCTCGGCCAGCGGCATCCAGTACGCGCTGAACACGGTCAGCGGTACGTCGGCCGAGCGGTTCTGGACGACATGCTGCTCGGTGCTGCTGAGCAGGAACGCGTCACCCTGCGGGACCTCGTACTCCCGGCCGCCGGCCAGGATGTGCGCGGTGCCGGCGACGACCACCGACAACTCGAGCTCGGGGTGCTGGTCGAGCGGGCTCTCCGAACCCGGCGGGACGGAGTACCACATCGCCTGGAACGGGAGGTCCCGCTCCAGCGCGTACTGCTCCCAGCGGACCACCCGGATGTCCTTCACGAACTGGTCGTCGCCGGTGCTCAGGTCGAAAGTGCGCATGCTTCGCCACCCTCCGTAGCCGGCTCAGGGCGCGGCTCAAGAAGTTGAATGACAGCGGAAATGGGACACGGAACAGACGCGCTGGAATCAGCTGTGGATGCGCACGACCAACGCCACCAACGTAGTCGTGAAAGCTTCGGCGACCCCCCAGTCTCCGTGGCCGAAAATATAGGTAAGGTCGCGCTGCGAGTAAAGAGGAATACGCAACGAATTTCCGGTCAATGCGTAACCAGACCGGAAGTTATTCGTTGTAGCGGCGTTTCGTGTCCGAATGACTACGCTCAGACATCACCAGGGAACGCCACCGGCGCACCGCCCCAGGCGAGCTGGGCGCTCGCGGTCGCCAGCAGGGTCTGGATCGCGAACGCCCGGACGGCCGGTTGCCCGGCCGCCTCGACCAGGTCGCCGTACACGGCAGTCAGCCGGCGTTCGATCAGCAGGACCAGGGCGGCGGCGGTCGCGGTGTTCGACACCGCCTGCGGCAGGTCGTACGCCGCTTCCGCGGCCACCGGGGTCTCGCCGGCCGCGATCACCAACCGGGTCAGCCGGTCGCGATTGCGGCGGTGCTGCTCGAAGGTGTCAGTCGCCGCGCGGAACCGGGCGCCGCTGAGCTTGCCGCCGGCCACGCCCACGCCGTACATGGCCGCGTGCTCGCCGGCGAGCGCCGCCTGGAGCGCCTCCACCTCGGTCACTGCTGGTCCGCCTTCTTCTTCGGGGTGAGCGTGATCGCCAGCTGGGTCTCGGCCGCGGCGATCATCGCGAGCAGCCGCGCGTGCTCGCCGGACACCTTGGCGGCGGCCGCGGCATGAGCGACCGCGGCGGCCTTCTCCCGTTTGGCCAGGTCGGTCAGCGCGGCGGCCGACGTACTCGGGACCGCCTGCGCCTTGCCGGTGACCGCTTGCACGCCGGGGACCGCCTTGAGACGTGTCAGGTGGCTCGCGTGGTACTTCGCCCCTGCGGCGAGCCGGGTACGCAGGGCGGGGAACTTGGTGCTGAGGGCGGTGTATTGCAGCGACAGCTGGGTCGACAGGGTGGCCGCTGCGGTGAGTGCCGCGACGATCGCCGGATCGGTGCTGGGTGTCTCCTCGGCAGGCTGAACGCCGTCGGGGCTCTTCGCTCCGCCCGCGGTGCCGGAGCCGCCCGAGTCGTCGGTGCAGGAGGCCAACGCCACCGCGCCGGGCACCATGGCGGCAGTGACGACGACACGGCGACGCGACAGGCGCGGGTGATTCGGCACGGCGGAACGATACCCCGGTGACGTGCCGGTGACCGGCCTGGGACGAGCCGGTGACGTAAGCATCGCCGTCGGCCCGATATGGTGGGCTACTGCCCTCGGTCGGATCGCCGGGCGGTGGAACGGGTGCACAATTGGAGAGAGAGGCAGGTCTACCTGTGAGCCGAAGGACTGACCACACGGACACCTCGAGCCTCGAGAACTTCCTGCGGCCGATCGTCGAGCAGTTCGGCTGCGACCTGGAGGCCGCCGACATCGCGCCGGCCGGCCGACGGCGGTTGCTGCGCGTGCTCGTCGACCGCGACGGCGGGATCAGCCTGGACGACGTCGCCGAGGTCACCCGGGCCATCTCCAAGGCGTTGGATCGAGAAGGCGCCGCGGACTCTTTCATCGGCGACGGCGCGTACACGCTGGAGGTCTCCAGCCCGGGCGTGGACCGCCCGCTCACCCTTCCCCGGCACTGGCGCCGCAACGTCAGCCGGCTGGTCGCGGTCACGCTGACCGCCGGCGGCGCGGTGACCGGCCGGATCAAGTCCGCCTCCGACGAGGCGGCCGAGCTGGACGTGGACGGCAAGGTCCGCACGGTCGCGTACGCCGACGTGGCCAAGGCCAAGGTCCAGATCGAATTCAACCGGGCTGCCGGCAAGGACGACCCCGAGACGCCGGCTGACGGCACGGTGGAGGAGAACTGACATGGACATCGACATGGCCGTCCTGCGGTCGCTGGAACGGGAGAAGGACATCTCCCTGGACGTCGTCGTCGAGGCGATCGAGCAGGCGCTGCTGGTGGCGTACCACCGCACCGAGGGCGCCCAGCAGCATGCCCGGGCCGAGCTGGACCGCAAGACCGGGCACGTCACCGTGTACGCGCGCGAGTTCGCCGAGGACGGCACGCTGGCCCGGGAGTACGACGACACGCCGCACGACTTCGGCCGGATCGCAGCCACCACGGCCAAGCAGATCATCCTGCAGCGGCTGCGCGACGCCGAGGACGAGGTCCGGTACGGCGAGTTCTCCGGCAAGGAGGGCGACATCGTGTCCGGTGTGATCCAGCAGGGCCGCGACCCGCGCTCGGTGATGGTCGACCTCGGCAAGATCGAGGCCGTGCTGCCGGCCCCGGAGCAGGTGCCGGGGGAGAAGTACGAGCACGGCTCGCGGCTGCGGGTCTACGTCGTCGGGGTCCGCAAGGGCTTCAAGGGCCCGCAGATCACCGTCAGCCGGACGCACCCGAACCTGGTGAAGAAGCTGTTCGCGCTCGAGGTGCCGGAGATCGCCGACGGCACGGTGGAGATCACCGCGATCGCGCGCGAGGCCGGTCACCGCACCAAGATCGCCGTCCGGACGCTGAATCCGTCGGTCAACGGCAAGGGCGCGTGCATCGGGCCGATGGGTCAGCGGGTGCGCAACATCATGCACGAGCTGCACGGCGAGAAGATCGACATCATCGACCACAGCGACGACCCGGCCACCTTCGTCGGGAATGCGCTGTCGCCGGCGCAGGTTACGTCGGTGGAGGTCGTGGACGCCGCGGCCCGCGCCGCGCGGGTCGTCGTACCCGACTACCAGTTGTCGCTGGCGATCGGCAAGGAGGGGCAGAACGCCCGCCTCGCCGCCCGGCTGACCGGCTGGCGGATCGACATCCGGCCGGATACCGATGTGACTCGTGAGGGCGAGAAGGTAGACTGATCTCTCGGTCCGTCGACTGAGTCGCAACCACACCCTGAGGATCACGTGACAGTGACTGCAGACGCGCGCCCTGGCAAGCCCCGGGAGCGTACCTGTATCGGGTGCCGGAAGCGGTCCTGTCCGGCAGACCTGCTGCGGATGACGGCGTCCGGAGGACTTGTCCTCCCGGATCCCGGGCATCGGGCGCCCGGCCGTGGTGCGCACCTGCACCCCACGGCCGAGTGCTTCGAGCTCGCTGTCCGACGCAAGGCGTTCCCGCGGGCCTTCAGGGTCCCGGGTCCGCTCGAACTGACCGGGCTGCGGGAGTACGTCGCGCAGCGTGATAGCAAAGATGTACACACGGTCTGACCGGACCGTGTGACCGACATGAAGGCGGGTCATCGACTCATGACCACTCGATGAGTGTTTACCGATGAGTGCAAAGCGATGAGCACGTACGTCAACTAACGGTCCGCGCCCAGGCTCGGACCAGAGGGAGAGTAGTGGCAAAGGTCCGGGTCTACGAGCTCGCGAAGGAGCTCGGAGTTACCAGCAAGGTCGTTCTGACCAGACTGAACGACATGGGCGAGTTCGTCCGATCGGCATCCTCGACGATCGAGGCACCGGTAGTCCGTAGGTTGGCGGAAGAGTTCGAGAAGAACCCGCCGAAGAAGCGCGCGGCCAAGAAGGCCGCCGCCAGCACGTCCGCCGCGCCGCAGGCGACCGCTCCGGTCGCGCCTGCCGAGCCGGCGAAGAAGGCCGCTCCGGCGGCCCCGGCCGAGCGTCCTGCGCCGGCCGCCGAGCGTCCTGCGCCGGCCGCCGAGTCGGCACCGGCTCCGGTGGCGGCCGAGCCGGCCGCGACCGAGCAGGCCGCGCCGGCTCCGGCCAAGGCCGCGCCGTCCCCGGTGAAGCCGGGTCCGCGTCCTGGTCCCAAGCCGGGTCCGCGGCAGGAGACCGCTCCGGCGGCTCCGGCCGAGGCGCCCGCGCCGTCGTTCGAGGCTCCGGCCGCCAAGGCGTCCCCCGAGGCGCCGAGGCGTACGCCGGCCCAGCCGGCCACGCCGCAGGAGCAGCGTCCGGCCGCCGAGTCCCCGGCCCGTCCGGCACCGCGTCCGGGTGGCCAGGGTTCCGGTCCGCGTCCGGGTGCCCCGGGTGCGACCCCGCGTCCGGGCAATGCGCCGCGTCCCGGCGCCCCGCGTCCCGGTGGTGCGCCGCGGCCGGGTGCTCCGGGCGGCCAGGCGGGTGGCGCCCGTCCGGGTGCTCCGCGTCCGGGCAACAACCCCTTCAGCTCGACCCAGGGCATGCAGCGCGGTGGCGCCCGCCCGGGTCCCGGCGGCCAGG
This sequence comes from Kribbella turkmenica, assembly GCF_004348725.1. Taxonomy (GTDB): domain Bacteria; phylum Actinomycetota; class Actinomycetes; order Propionibacteriales; family Kribbellaceae; genus Kribbella; species Kribbella turkmenica. The sequence goes on along the minus strand of NZ_SMKR01000004.1, from coordinate 46,632 downwards.
GTGGCTCCGGTCAGGGTGCGAGCCCGGCCGGCATGCCGCCGCGTCCGCCGCAGGGTCGCGGCGGCGGCGGCAGCGACCGCCCGCGTCCGTCGGGTGTGCCCGGCGCGCCGCGCCCCAACCCGGCGATGATGCCGAAGTCGTCGGCCGGTACGTTCACCGGCCGCCCGTCCGGTCCCGGTGGTGGTAGTGGCGGCGGCGGTGGCCGCGGCCGTCCCAGCGGTGGTCCGGGTGGACCCGGTGCCGGTGCGCGCGCCGGTGGTGGCGGCGGTGGTTTCCGCCCGGGTGGCGGCGGCCCCAGCGGCCCGCCCGGTGGCGGCGGTGGCCGTCCAGGTCCGGGCAACCGCGGCCGCGGCGGCACCCAGGGTGCCTTCGGCCGTCCGGGTGGTCCGGCGAGACGTGGCCGCAAGTCGAAGCGGGCGAAGCGCCAGGAGTTCGACAACATGCAGGCGCCGGCGGTCGGCGGCGTCCGCGTCAAGCACGGTGACGGCGAGGTCGTCCGGCTGGCCCGCGGCGCGTCGCTGACGGACTTCGCCGAGAAGGTCGGCGTCGACCCGGCGTCGCTGGTGCAGGTGCTGTTCCACCTCGGCGAGATGGTGACCGCGACCCAGTCGGTCAACGAGGAGACGCTGCAGCTGCTCGGCACCGAGCTGAACTACGACGTCCAGATCGTGTCCCCGGAGGACGAGGACCGCGAGCTGCTGCAGTCGTTCGACATCGACTTCGGTTCTGACGAGGGCGACGAGAGCGACCTGGTCAAGCGGCCGCCGGTGGTGACCGTCATGGGTCACGTCGACCACGGTAAGACGAAGCTGCTGGACGCCGTCCGCGAGGCGAACGTGGTCGCCAAGGAGGCCGGTGGCATCACCCAGCACATCGGTGCGTACCAGGTGACCACCGAGGTCGACGGCGAGCAGCGGGCCATCACCTTCGTCGACACCCCGGGTCACGAGGCGTTCACCGCCATGCGTGCCCGTGGTGCGCAGGCCACCGACATCGTCATCCTGGTGGTCGCGGCCGACGACGGCGTGATGCCGCAGACGATCGAGGCGCTGAACCACGCCCGCGCGGCCGGTGTGCCGATCGTGGTCGCGGTGAACAAGATCGACGTCCCGAGCGCCGATCCGGCCAAGGTGCGCGGTCAGCTGACCGAGTACGGCCTGGTTCCCGAGGAGTACGGCGGCGACACCATGTTCGTCGACGTCTCGGCGAAGTCCCGGATCAACATCGACGGGCTGCTCGAGAGCGTCGTGCTGACCGCTGACGCGGCGCTGGACCTGCGGGCCAACCCGAACATGCACGCCGAGGGCATCGCGATCGAGGCCAACCTGGACAAGGGCCGTGGTCCGGTGGCGACCGTGCTGGTGCAGCGCGGCACGCTGCGGGTCGGCGACTCGATGGTGGCGGGTCCGGCGTACGGCCGGGTCCGGGCCATGCTCGACGAGCACGGCGACCCGGTCGAGGAGGCGACGCCGTCGCGTCCGGTCCTGGTGCTCGGCCTGACCGCCGTACCGGGTGCGGGTGACAAGTTCCTGGTGGTCGACGACGACCGCAGGGCCCGGCAGATCGCGGAGAAGCGGGAAGCCCGGGCCCGGGCGGCGGCGAACGCCAAGCGGCGCGCGCGCCGGACCCTCGAGGACTTCATGGCCTCGATGGAGAAGGGCGAGACCCAGGAGCTGCTGCTCATCCTCAAGGGCGACGTGTCCGGTTCTGTCGAGGCGCTGGAGGACGCGCTGGTCCGGATCGAGGTCGGCGACGAGGTCAACCTGCGCGTCATCGACCGCGGTGTCGGTGCGATCAACGAGAACGATGTCAACCTGGCCATCGCCTCGAACGCCGTCATCATCGGCTTCAACGTGCGGCCGGCGGGCAAGGCCGGTGACCTGGCCGAGCGCGAGGGCGTGGATGTCCGGTACTACTCGGTCATCTACTCGGCCATCGACGACATCGAGGCCGCCCTGAAGGGCATGCTCAAGCCGATCTACGAGGAGGCCACCCTGGGCCAGGCGGAGATCCGGGAGATCTTCCGCTCCTCGAAGGTGGGCAACATCGCCGGTTGCTGGGTGACCAGTGGCGTCATCCGCCGCAACGCCAAGGTCCGGTTGATCCGGGACGGCGCGGTGGTGGTCGACAACACCGAGCTGTCGTCGCTGAAGAGGTTCAAGGACGACGCGTCCGAGGTCCGTGAGGGCTTCGAGTGCGGTCTGACCATCAACGGCTACAACGACATCAAGATCGGCGACGTCGTGGAGTCGTTCGAGCTGCGCGAGAAGCCGCGCAACTGATCCGCCGACGGTGGCCCGGCGTCTGCCGGGCCACCGGGGTAACGTCCGGGGAGGCGGTGTTCTCTCCGGACGTTACGCATGAATGAGGGAGTGAGCCCTGATGGGTGAAGCAAGGGCGAAGCAGTTGGCCGACCGGATCCAGGTACTCGTGGCGGAGCTGCTCGAGCGCCGGGTGAAGGACCCGCGGCTGGGCTTCGTCACCGTGACGGACGCGCGGCTGACCGGCGACCTGCGCGAGGCCAGCATCTTCTACACCGTGTACGGCGACGAGCAGGCGCGGGCCTCGACCGCGGCCGCCCTGGAGTCGGCGCGCGGGCTGATCCGCAGCGAGGTCGGCAAGGCCCTCGGCCTGCGGCACACCCCGAGCGTGGCGTTCTTCCTGGACGCTGTCCCGGAGAGCGCGGGGCACATCGAGGAACTGCTGGCCAAGGCGCGCGAGGCCGACGCCGAAGTGGCCAAGGCGGCCGCCCAGGCCAAGCCGGCCGGCGAGCCCGACCCCTACAAGCACCGCGGGGACGATGACAGCGACGACGAGTGACGGTGCCCCGGTCGTTGCCGACGGCATTGTCGTCGTCGACAAGCCGGCCGGGCTGACCTCGCACACCGTGGTCGCCCGGATCCGCCGGCTGGCCGGGACCCGCAAGGTCGGTCACGCCGGCACGCTGGACCCGATGGCGACCGGCGTGCTGGTCGTCGGCCTCAACCGCGCGACCCGGCTGCTGGGCCACCTGCAGCTGGCCGACAAGTCGTACGACGCGACCGTCCTGCTCGGCGCGGCCACGACGACCGACGACGCGGAGGGCGAGATCCTGACCACCGCGCCGGTCGACGGCGTGACGGCCGAGGCGATCGAGGCCGCGGTGTCCCGGTTCCGCGGGGAGATCTCGCAGGTGCCGTCCAAGGTGTCCGCGATCAAGGTCGACGGCCGGCGCGCGTACGAACGCGTCCGGGCCGGCGAGGAGGTTGCGCTCAAGGCCCGGAGCGTCACGGTCTCCCGGTACGACGTGCTCGACGTCCGCCCGGGGCCGTCCGGGCTGGCGGTCGACATCTCGGTCGACTGCTCCAGCGGCACCTACATCCGGGCGCTCGCCCGCGACCTCGGCGCCGAGCTGGGCGTCGGCGGTCACCTCACTGCCCTCCGCCGTACGCGGGTGGGCTCCTTCGACCTCTCGGTCGCGCACACGCTCGAATCACTGGCGCAGTCGTTCGCGTGGCTGCCCATCGCCGAGGTTGCCGCCGGCACGTTCCCCCGGTACGACGCGGACGCCGAGCAGGCCGCCGCGATCCGCACCGGCCGGCCGTTGTCCGGGGTGAAGCTCCCGGCCGGCCAGACGGCGATGTTCGACCCCACCGGGACCTTCCTGGCGCTGTACGAGGCCCACGGCCCGGTGGCGAAACCCACCGCGGTGTTCGTCGGTTAGCGCTGGCCGACCCGGACGCGAGCCCGCCTGGCGGGCCCGGACAACGTCGGCGGCCGATCGGGGCAACGGGGCGACGCTCGTGGGGGAGAGTCGCAGGCCCTGCGTGTCGGCCTGGCTGTCCGGGAAGTGGGGTTTCTCCGCCAGGCGAACACCCACACCATACGGGGATACGGACCGGGCCGTACCGGAATGTGGGGAAAGTGCACCGCTGAGCGGACACGTGCGCACCGGCGAGTCGATCCGTCGTTGTCCTCCGACGAGGGGTTCGCCGCGGTCGGGTGATTGTCGGTGCCGGGCGCTAGCGTCCAGAGGCATGAGATACGGCTTCGTGATGGCGTACGGCGATGCCCGGGCGGCCGCCGAGCTGGCGGCGCTGGCCGAAGAGCACGGGTGGGACGGGTTCTTCGTCTGGGAGTCGGTGTGGGGAATCGACGCCTGGGCGATGCTGGCCGCGGCCGCGATGACGACCGAGCGGATCCGCCTCGGGACGATGCTGACCCCGCTGCCGCGGCGCACACCGTGGGACCTGGCCGGTCAGACGTCGACGGTGGACAACCTGAGCAACGGCCGGGTGACGTTGTCGGTCGGGCTCGGAGTCACCGGGGAGGACCGGTTCTGGTTGTTCGAGGACGATCCGGGACGCAAGGTCCGCGCCGAGTTGATGGACGACTCGCTGGAGATGCTGCAGCACCTGTGGCGCGACCAGCCGTTCGAGTACGCCGGGAAGCACTACCGGTCACGGAAGATCGCCGCCCTGATGCCGCCGGCGCCGCCGCCGCCCGTCCAGCAGCCGCGGATCCCGACCTGGGTGGTCGGCGCCTGGCCGCGGCCGAAGTCGATGCGCCGCGCCGCCCTGCAGGACGGCTGGCTGCCGGCCTACGTCGTGCCGCCCGGTGCGGAGCGAGGGGAGTGGACGCCGGAGCTCCTGTCGAAGGGGATCGAGTGGATCCGTCGTGAACGCGCCGAGCACGGCCTGACCACGGACGGGTACGACGTCGTCGTCGAAGGCACCACCGCCGCGCACGACCCCAAGGCCGCCGACACCGTGCGTCCCTGGGCCGAGGCGGGCGCGACCTGGTGGATCGACGCCGACTGGTCGTCGATGGACGCCACCGAGGTTCGCGCCGCCGCCGAGCGCCGCCTCAGAGCCGGTCCACCCAGAGTCAGCTGAGCAACCCGCTCTGACGTGCGTGCTCGGTGGCCGTTGCCGGTAGCTGGTTACCCTGAAAGGGTGCGTTCGCGTCCGACACTGCAATGGGAACCCGGCCCTGACGTGTCGGCGCTCGAGCCCGGTACGACGGACGTCACGCCGGTTGCGGACGTCGTGGCCGCGGGCGACGTCGCCGTACTGACCGGGGCAGGCATCTCCACCGAGTCCGGCATCCCGGACTACCGCGGCGAGACCGGCAGCCTGCGGACCCACAGCCCGATGACGTACGGCGACTTCGTGGCCGGCGAGTCCGGCCGGCGGCGCTACTGGGCGCGCAGCCACCTGGGCTGGCGCACGATCGCCCGCGCGCAGCCGAACGAGGGCCACCTGGCGGTCGCGGCCCTCCAGGCCCGCGGATACCTCAACGGCGTCATCACCCAGAACGTCGACGGCCTCCACCAGGCCGCCGGCGCCCGCGACGTGATCGAGTTGCACGGCAACCTCGACCGGGTCATCTGCCTGAACTGCCGGACGACGTCGGCCCGCGAGGTTCTCGACCACCGTCTCCGCGCGGCGAACCCGGAGTTCGAGGCCGAGGTGACCCGGATCAACCCGGACGGCGACGCGGAGCTCCCGGAGCAGGCGGTCCGTGGCTTCCGGCTGGTGGACTGCACGGTCTGCGGGGGCATCCTCAAACCCGACGTGGTGTTCTTCGGCGAGAACGTGCCGAAGCCGCGGGTCGAACGCTGCTACCGCCTGATCGACGACGCGTCCGCGATGCTCGTCCTCGGCTCGTCCCTGACGGTGATGTCCGGTTTCCGCTTCGTCCGGCACGCCGTCAAGGCCGGGAAGCCGGTGCTGATCATCAACCAGGGGGTCACCCGCGGCGATCCGTACGCCGCCCATCGCGTCGACCTCCCGCTGGGCCAGGCGCTGACCGATCTGACGCACCGGCTGTAAACACCGCCGGGCCGAGCCATGCGTGAGGTGGCTCGACCCGGGGTCCGCTCTACGGATTGGAAAGGGTCAGCGTTGCGCGCTGGTCCGTAGGCGGTTCGAGGAGGCCTCGAGGGCCTGTGGGGTGATGCCGGCCTTGTGGGCCGCCGCCTGCCGGGACAGCTCCCGGCCACGGGCGGACCAGGCGGCCTGCTCGGCCGCGGTCACCACGGCCGGCGCACCGGTCAGCGTCTTGTAGGTCAGCGAGGCGACGCCGGCCTGTCCTTCGTAGCGCGGATGGTAGTTCAGCGCCCGGAGCAGGTTGATGTCCTTGCCCTGGATCCACGCCTGCCCGTCCGGTGCGCAGGCGTCGTGCCCGGTCGACGGCCCGAACGTGTCCACGTACGTCGCCCCGGTCGCGGCGGCGGCGTTCGCGACGGCCGCGTTCAGCGCCTCCTCGACCGAGTACAGGTACGCGTAGTCGCCGTCCGCGAACGGCAGGATCGCCGGGCAGGTGCCGGACTCCGGCGCGATCTTCGGGTAGCCGATCAGCGCGATCGTGGCCTGCGGCGAGCGTTCCCTGATGCCCTGGACGACGGCCGTGATCCGGACCTGGGTCTGGGCGATCCGCAGCCGCAGCGTGTCCACGCCGTTGACGGTGAAGTGCTCCTTGCAGGGCGCCCCGGCCGGATCGCTCGCCCGCAGCCCCGGGCAGGTGCCGATGATGTCGCCGAACACGCCGAAGTCGTTGCCGCCGATCCCGAGCGTGACCAGATCGGTGTCCGGCCGCAGCGCGTCGAACTGCGGCGCGGCCGTGCCGAGCGGTGTGCCCTGCGGCTGGGTCATGTTCGTGGTGTCGGCGCCGCCGCAGCTGACGTCGGTGAATTGGTAGACCCGCAGCTTTGCCGCCAGCAGTTTCGGGTAGTTGCTGATCGAGCGCAGGCAACCCAGTGAGAGCAGGTCGGGCAACGGCACCAGCGGCGCCGAAGTGTAGGAGTCGCCGAGGGCCACGTAGTGCTTGTAGGGTGGCGGCTCCCAGGCGGCCGACGCGGGCGCTGTCGCGGTCAGCGCCGTACCGGGGAGCAGCAGGAACGCCAGTGCAGCCGCGGCGACTCGACGGAGCTTCATCAGTGACCTCCCCGGAAAACGACGGTGCCGACACACCCTAAGTTGAGTGACACGCCGATTACAAGGGGTGACCGCCGACCTGCCGCACCGGACCGGGCACGGGCATGGAATCCTGCTGCCATGCGTGTCTGGCACGGTTTGGACCAGGTGGAGCCGGGATTCGGCCCGTCCGTGGTCACCATCGGCAACTTCGACGGCGTGCACCGCGGACACCAGGAGGTGCTCGCGCGTGCCCGGGCGCGGGCAGCCGAGCTGGGTGGTCTGCCGGTGGTCGCGCTCACCTTCGACCCGCACCCGATGCGGGTGCTGCGGCCGGACCACGCGCCGCTGATGCTCAGCGACGCCGGTCACCGCGCCGAGCTGCTCGGCCGGCATGGCGCCGACGCCGTGCTGATCCTCCCGTTCACCAAGGGGGTGTCGGGCTGGTCGCCGGAGGAGTTCATCGACCGGGTGCTGACCGGCGCGCTGCACGCGAAGGCCGTCGTCGTCGGCGAGAACTTCCGGTTCGGCCACAGGGCGGCCGGACACGTCGACACCCTCGTCGAGGCCGGTACGCGGTACGGGTTCGAGGTCGAGGGCCTGAGTCTGGCGGGAGACCGGGAGCCGTGGTCGTCGACGTACGTCCGGCAACGGATCGCCGACGGTGACGTCGAGGGCGCCGCCGAGGCGCTCGGACGGCCGCTGCGGGTCACCGGCGTGGTCGTCGAGGGCGACAAGCGCGGCCGCGAGCTCGGCTACCCGACGGCCAACGTCCCCGCCGACCCGGCCGCGGCGGTCCCGCAGGACGGCGTGTACGCCGGCTGGCTGACCGTCCTGACCCCCGCGCCCGGCGCGCCGGCGTACCCGGACGCGATGCCCGCGGCGATCAGCGTCGGCAGCAACCCGACCTTCGACGGCGTGGACCGCCGGGTGGAGACGTACGTGCTGGACCGCGACGACCTGGAGCTGTACGGCGCCCGGATCGCGGTGGACTTCGTCGCCCGGCTGCGCGGCACCCAGATCCGGTTCGACACGATCGACGAGCTGCTGGTGCAGATGAAGGCCGACGTCGACGGGGCCCGCCGCGTTCTCCGAGACGGGCCCCTGACCGGCAATTAGGGTGACGCGTCCACGGACTGATACGCTGGCTGCTGCCGTCTGAACGGCCGCGGATCGAGAGTGCTCGGGTGACGAATGCCCCGGTGCGCCGCGCAACGGAATCGAGAGGAACTCCGTGTCATCTGTTGATGCCGCAACGAAGAAGAAGATCATCGGTGAGTACGCCCTGACCGAGGGTGACACCGGGTCCCCCGAGGTTCAGGTGGCGCTGCTCACGCACCGGATCGCCGATCTGACCGAGCACCTCAAGGAGCACAAGCACGACCACCACAGCCGTCGTGGTCTGCTGCTGCTCGTCGGTCAGCGCCGCCGGCTGCTGAACTACCTGGCGAAGAAGGACATCAACCGCTACCGGTCCCTGATCGAGCGGCTCGGCCTCCGCCGATGACGTCGCGAGGAGCGGCCCCCGACCCCGGGTGGCCGCTCCTGGCGTATCCGTGCCCAGGCACGACCGAGTACAACTGAATACGGACAACTGAAGACAGAAGCACGCAAGACGAACGAGGCGACGCGAAGCGCGTGGCGGGAGGACGACCGGTCCTCGGTAGTGGCTTTCGGGTACGGCTGCACAGCAGACCAGCACCCGCGGGCCTCGATCGAAGACCGGCACCCCGGAAGCTCGCGCCTCGCAGTCGTCACACTGCAAGAGAGGGGTATCCCGTGTCGGGATCCACAAGCGCGCCCATGGAGGGCGCACAGTTCGCTGAAGCCGTCATCGACAACGGCAGCTTCGGCACCCGTACCATCCGCTTCGAGACGGGCCGCCTGGCCCAGCAGGCCGCCGGTTCGGCCGCCGCGTACCTCGACGGCGACACGATGGTGCTGTCGGCCACCACGGCCAGCAAGAAGCCCAAGGACCAGTTCGACTTCTTCCCGCTGACGGTCGACGTCGAGGAGCGGATGTACGCCGCGGGCCGGATCCCCGGCTCGTTCTTCCGCCGGGAGGGCCGCCCGTCCGAGGAGGCCATCCTGACCTGCCGGCTGATCGACCGCCCGCTGCGGCCGTCGTTCGTGTCCGGCCTGCGCAACGAGATCCAGGTCGTCATCACCGTCCTGGCGCTCAACCCGGACGCGTTGTACGACGTGCTCGCGATCAACGCCGCGTCGATGTCGACCCAGCTGGCCGGCCTGCCGTTCTCCGGCCCGATCGGCGGCGTCCGCGTCGCCCTGATCGAGGGCCAGTGGGTGGCGTTCCCGACCCACACCGAGCTCGAGGACGCGGTCTTCGACATGGTGGTCGCGGGCCGGGTGACCGACACCGGTGACGTCGCCATCATGATGGTGGAGGCCGAGTCCACCCCGGGCACCTTCGACAAGGTCGCCGCCGGTGTGCAGGCGCCGACCGAGGAGATCGTCGCCGAGGGCCTGGAGGCCTCCAAGGCCTTCATCAAGACCCTGGTCGAGGCCCAGGCCGACCTGGCCGCGCGTGCGGCCAAGCCGACCGGCGAGTTCCCGGTCTTCCCGGATTACCAGGACGACGCGTTCGCCGCGGTCGAGGCCGCCGCCACCGAGGAGCTCAGCCAGGCGCTGACCATCGCCGGCAAGGCCGAGCGTGAGTCCGCCACCGAAGCGGTCAAGGTCGCCGTGGTGGACAAGCTGGCCGCCGACTTCGAGGGTCGCGAGAAGGAGCTGTCCGCCGCGTTCCGGTCTCTGACCAAGAAGCTGGTCCGGCAGCGCGTGCTCAAGGACAAGGTCCGCATCGACGGCCGCGGGCTGGCCGACATCCGGCCGCTCAAGGCGCAGGTGCGGGTACTGCCGCGGGTGCACGGCTCGGCGCTGTTCGAGCGCGGCGAGACCCAGATCATGGGTGTCACCACACTGAACATGCTCCGGATGGAGCAGCAGCTGGACACGCTCTCCCCGGAGACCCGCAAGCGCTACATGCACAACTACAACTTCCCGCCCTACTCGACCGGTGAGACCGGCCGGGTCGGGTCGCCGAAGCGCCGCGAGATCGGGCACGGCGCGCTGGCCGAGCGGGCCCTGGTGCCTGTGCTGCCGTCGCGCGAGGATTTCCCGTACGCACTGCGTCAGGTGTCCGAAGCGCTCGGCTCGAACGGTTCGACCTCGATGGGATCGGTCTGCGCCTCGACGCTGTCGCTGCTGTCCGCCGGTGTGCCGCTGAAGGCCCCGGTCGCCGGGATCGCGATGGGCCTGATCTCCGGCGAGGTCGACGGCGAGACGGAGTACGTCGCGCTGACCGACATCCTGGGCGCGGAGGACGCGTTCGGCGACATGGACTTCAAGGTCGCCGGTACGAAGGACTTCGTCACCGCCCTGCAGTTGGACACCAAGCTGGACGGCATCCCGGCCAGCGTGCTGGGCGCGGCGCTGACGCAGGCCAAGGACGCGCGGCTGACGATCCTGGACGTGATGGCCAAGGCCATCGACGCCCCGGGCGAGATGAGCGAGTTCGCGCCGCGGGTCATCTCGGTGAAGGTCCCGGTCGACAAGATCGGCGAGGTCATCGGCCCGAAGGGCAAGATGATCAACCAGATCACCGAGGACACCGGCGCCGACATCTCGATCGAGGACGACGGCACCGTCTACATCGGCGCGACCGACGGCCCGTCGGCCGAGGCCGCCCGGGCCGCGATCAACGCGATCGCGAACCCGACCATGCCGGAGAAGGGCGAGCGCTACCTGGGCACGGTCGTGAAGACGACCAACTTCGGTGCGTTCATCAGCCTGCTGCCGGGCAAGGACGGCCTGCTGCACATCAGCAAGCTGCGCGGCCTGGCCGGCGGCAAGCGGGTCGAGGCGGTGGAGGACGTGCTCTCGGTCGGCCAGAAGCTTCAGGTCGAGATCGCCGAGATCGACGACCGCGGCAAGCTGTCCCTCGTCCCGGTCCTCGAGGAGGACGAGAAGAAGGACGGCGACCAGGGCGCGGAGAAGGCGGCCGAGTCCGCCGAGTGACCCGAGCGATCACCAGCACACTGCTGAGCCCGGAGGCGGGCGGTCCGGTGAAACGGACCGTCCTGCCCTCCGGGCTTCGTGTGCTCTCCCAGTCCGTGCCCGGCTTCCGCTCGGTCACGTTCGGAGTCTGGGTCGGCGTCGGCTCGCGGGACGAACCGGAGCACCTGGCCGGCGCCACGCACTTCCTCGAGCACCTGCTGTTCAAGGGCACCGAGCGCCGGGACGCGCTCGAGATCTCCGCCGCGATCGACGCGGTCGGCGGCGAGATGAACGCGTTCACCGGCAAGGAGTACACCTGCTACTACGCGCGGGTGCTCGACTCCGACCTGCCGCTCGCGGTCGACGTCATCTGCGACATGATCACCTCCGCCACGCTGACGAGTGCGGATGTGGAGAGTGAACGCGACGTCATCGACGAGGAGATCGCGATGCACGCCGACGAGACGTCGGACCACATCCACGACCTCTTCGCCGAGCAGCTGTGGGGCTCGTCCCCGCTCGGCCGCTCGATCACAGGTACGCCGGAATCGGTCGCCGGTCTGTCCCGCCGGCAGGTCACCGGCTGGTACCGCCGCCGCTACAAGCCGGCCAACATCGTCGTCTCGGTCGCCGGGAACGTCGACCACACCGATGTCGTCCGCCTGGTCCGCAAGGCGTTCGAGCGCCACTGGGTGACCGCCGAGGCCGAGCCGGCCCCGGTACGCCGTGGCGCCGCCAAGCCGGTGCCGACGTACGGCGGGGTGCGGGTGCACCACCGGGACGTCGAGCAGGCGCACCTGGTGCTCGGGATGCCGGGCCTCGTGCGCAACGACGAGCGCCGGTACGTCGCGGGCGTACTGCATGGGATCGTCGGCGGCGGCATGTCGTCCCGGCTGTTCCAGGAGGTCCGGGAGAAGCGCGGGCTGGCCTACTCGGTCTTCACCTTCGGGTCGGCGTACTCCGACGCCGGCATGGTCGGCGTGTACGCGGGCTGTCTGCCGAAGAAGGCCGGCGAGGTGCTGGACGTGGTCCGGTCCGAGCTCGAGTCGATCGCCGGCGGCAGCATCACGCCGGACGAACTGCTCCGCGGCAAGGGGCAGATGCGTGGCTCGGTGGTGATGGGCCTGGAGGACACCGGCGCCAAGATGACCCGGATCGCCAAGTCCGAACTCGTCTACGGCGAGCTGCCCACGGTGGACGAGATCCTGCACCGGATCGACGCCGTCACCCTCGACGACGTGGCCGCCCTGGCCGCCGACCTGTACGCCGGCACCCCGGCACTGACCGTGATGGGACCCTTCGACGAGGACACCACCGCTTTCACCCTCTGAGCCTTCACAGCCCCCGCGCGGCAGGAGCAGACTGGCTGGTGTCAGGTGGCCTGGGGGAGGGCTGCGGGGAGTGGGTCATGAGCACGATTACTCCGGAGATTGAGGCACTCGAGGACTTCCGGGGGGAGCTGGTCCGGCCAGGCGACCCGGCCTACGACGACCTCCGGAAAGTCTGGAACGGGTCGGTCGACCGCCGGCCGGGACTGATCGCGCGCTGCACCGGAGTCGCCGACATCCGGTCCGCGCTGGCGTTCGCCCGCCGTACCGGTGGGCCGGTCGCGGTCCGCGGCGGCGGGCACAGCTTCCCAGGACACTCGACCTGCGACGGCGGCATCCTGCTCGACCTGGCGCCGCTGAAGGGCATCCGGGTCGACCCGGTCCGGCGGACCGCCCGCGCGCAGGCGGGCGTGCTGCTCGGGGAGCTCGACCGCGAGACCCAGGCGTTCGGGCTCGCCACGCCGGCCGGCATCGTCACCCACACCGGCCTGGCCGGGCTGACCCTGGGCGGCGGGATCGGCTGGCTGATGCGGAAGTACGGGCTGAGCATCGACAACCTCCTCTCGGTCGACCTGGTGACCGCCGAGGGTGAGCTGGTGACTGCCGGCGAGGACGTGAACGCCGACCTGTTCTGGGGGATCCGGGGCGGCGGCGGGAACTTCGGGATCGTCACCGAGTTCGAGTTCCGGCTGCACCCGGTCGGGCCGATCGTGTACGCCGGCCCGATCATGTGGCCGATGGAGCAGTCGCCGGACCTGCTGCGGTTCTACCGCGACTTCGTCACCGACGTCCCGGACGAGCTGACCACCGCGGTGATCCACCGGTGGATCCCGTCGCTGCCGACGATCCCGGCCGAGTTCCACGGCCGCCGGGTGGTCGTCGTCCTGGCCTGTTACGCCGGGCCGATCGAGGACGGCGAGCGCGTGCTGGCACCGCTCAAGGCGTTCGCGCCGCCGCTGCTGGACCTGTGCGCGCCGAAGCCCTTCGTCGACCTGCAGGCGATGTTCGACCTGAGCTTCCCGCACGGCCGGTGGTACTACATGCGCTCGTGCGACGTCGCGGAACTGACCGACGACGTGATCGACATCGCCTCCGAGCGTGGTCTGGCGATCGACGGACCGCTGACGTCGTACCCGATCTTCCATCTCGGCGGCGCGATCGCCCGGGTGCCCGAGGACGCGACGGCGTTCGGCGGCCGCTCGCACGGCCACACCTTCAACTTCGTCGGCTGCACCGTCGGCCGGGACGGCTTCGAGCACCAGCGCGACTGGGTCCGCGACTCGTGGCGCGCGATGGAACCCCACCAGGTCGGCGCCTACGTCAACTTCCTCAGCGACGAGGGCCCCGACCGCATCCGGTCCGCCTACGGCGCCACGACGTACGACCGCCTGCAGACCCTCAAACGCAAGTACGACCCCGGCAACCTCTTCCACCTGAACCAGAACATCTCCCCGGTGTAGTCTCGTCGGAGTTGTGTCGCGTCACCACGTGATCTGCCCCTGGATTCCTCGCCGAACGGCTGTGTCCTTCGCGGGGGTGTCATGCATTTGACGGCCGACGTGCCGCACCGCGCTGGGTCGACCCAGCGCGGTCTGGCCTGCCGTCTCCGCGAAGGAAGATCACTGTGCTTGCCGCGTTCCGCACCGCCCGTGAGTCCTTGTCCGACGCCGCCGGGATCACCCCGGGCTGGCTGTTGCTGTACTGCGTGCTCGTCCTGGTCCAGGCCGGCCTGCCCGGCGCTCAGGTCGTGCTGATCGAAGACCTGATCGAGGGTGGCTCCGGTGCCTGGGGCTCACTGCTCGGCCTGACGGTCGTCGTCGGGGCGATGTACCCGTTCGCCCAGGTGACGACGACGGTCGCGCAGCGGATGATGTTGCGTCTGCGCCTGCACTACCGGGTCGAGCTCGCCCACGCGGCCGCCCGGCTCAGTCCGAGCCGGCTGGCGATGCCGGACGTGGTGACCGAGCTGGAGGCCAGTCAGTCCGCGACGCACCCGATGAGCGACATCGCCAGCAGGCCGGTCCAGGTGCTGGGCGCGGCCGCGACATCCGCCGTCCTGTGCGCCGCGATCTGGTCGTTCAACCCGCTGTCCGGCCTGCTGGTGCTGGCCGCGTTGGTGCCGACGGTGCTCGCGTTCACGCTGATCTCGCGGATCGAGTCGAAGGGCTGGCCGCAGGTGGCCGAGCACGACCGGAAGGCGGCGTACGCGACCGAGCAGCTGATCCAGCAACGCTCCGGCACCGAGCTGGCGATCCTCGGCTCGGGGCCGAAGGTGGCCGGACTGATCGCGGACCGCCGGGCCGAGGCGACCTGGGTCCTGGACCGGATGATCCGGACCGCGATGACGCTCGAGGTCGCCGCGGCGGTGCTGACGGCGGTGCTGTTCGGCGGTGCGCTGGTCGCGCTCGTCCTCGAGGACGCCGGCGGGGCGGCGGCAGCCGCGGCGATCGCCGGCACCATCTCCGGACTCAACGCGATCCGCCAGTGCGGCTACGCGTTCGGGACGATCGTCACCGCGGCTCCGCAGGCCACCATGTACCGGCGGTTCGTCCGGAGCGTGCCGCCGGCACCGCCGCAGTCGATCGTCCGGACGGTGCAGTCTGTTGCTTTGGACAACGTGAGTTTCCAGTACCCCGGCGCGGCCGCACCGGCCCTGCGGGACGTCCGCATCGAGGCGCGACGGGGAGAGATGATCGCGTTGGTCGGTGTCAACGGGGCCGGCAAGTCGACGGCGATCAACCTGCTGGTGGGCAGTCTGGCACCGGATCGCGGCCGGGTGCTGATCGACGGCACTGATGCCGGCGGACTGACCGAGACCGAGCGGCTGGGGCACTTCGGCCTGCTGGTGCAGGAGTTCGGGCGTTTCGAGTTCGCCCTTCGCGACGCGGTCGCCCTCGGGTCGCCGACGGACGTGCCGGACGAGCACCTGCGGACCGCTCTGGCCGCCGCCTTCGCCAAGGATCTCCCGCTCGACACCCAACTGGGCCAGCAGTGGGGCGGTACCGGCATCTCCGGCGGACAGTGGCAGCGAGTGGCCCTGGCCCGGATCCACCTGCGCAACGCCGGCGTGTGGATCCTGGACGAGCCGACCTCGGCGATCGACGCCGAGGCCGAGCGGGCGGTCTTCGCCGAGCTCCGCCGGACCAGGCACACCCGGATCACGATCGTGGTGTCGCACCGCGCCTCGACGCTGGTGGGAATGGACGGCATCTACGTCATGGACGACGGCGCGGTGGTCCAGCGGGGAACCTACCAAGACCTCATCTCGCAGCCCGACGGGCGGTTCGCCCGACTGTTCGCCACTCAGGGCGAACACCCGCTGAACTCGGCTCCGCACTAGCAGTTACCGGCAAGTGTGCATTTGTGCGCACAAAGGGATTTGATTAAATCTTGACGTGAGGTCTGATGACTTGGGCAGGTTAGCGGATCAATGGCAGGCGGCTGCGCCCAGCCTTCCGAGGGTCATCTGAGGTCTTGGAAAAGTAACGCCTGCGTTACGCGCCGCCGCTTTGTGCCTGACAACGTTGACATGCGCAGTTTCGACCAGCAACCATGACGCTTGATCCGCCCGCCTAACGGCCCTCCCGCCGAGGAAGTTGGTTTCGACCGTGCGACGTCTGACTGGGGTTGTGGGGGTGGCACTCGGCTTGTCGCTGGTGCTCGCCTCCTGTGGTGACGGCAAGTCCAGCGGCAGTGGCTCCGGTAACGGGGTGAAGAGCGAGATCATCGCGATCGCCGCCGACCCGCTGGAGTACATCAACCCGCTGAACGAGAACGGCAGTCCGGGGATCCAGGTCGCGATGGCGATGTTCGCCCCGCTGGTGACCACGGACCCGGAGACCGGCAAGACCGTCAACGTGCTGGCCGACTCGGTCACGCCGGACAAGAGCAGCCAGACCTGGACGATCAAGCTCAAGGCCGGCAACACCTTCCAGAACGGCCAGCCGCTGACCGCGAAGGACTACGTGGACAGCTGGAACATGACCGCGCAGGGTTCGAACGCGTGGAAGAACAACGGCTTCTTCTCCAAGGTCGAGGGGTACGACGCCCTGAACCCGGAGACCCCGGACGGCGCCACCCCGAAGCCGACCGCGGTGAAGACGCTCAGCGGCCTGAAGCAGATCGACGACCTGACCTTCTCGGTCAAGCTCAAGGTGCCGTTCTCGCAGTTCGGCCTGACCCTGCAGTACCTCGGCCTGGCGCCGCTGCCGGAGGAGGTGCGCAAGGACCCGGACGCCTACAAGCGCAAGCCGATCGGCAACGGGCCGTTCAAGCTCGATGGCACCTGGAACGCCGGTGAGGACATCAAGCTGGTGAGGTGGGACGGTTACAAGGGCCCGAACCCGCCGGCGGCCGACGCCATCACCTACCGGTTCATCCCGAACGCGGACACGGCGTACAACGAGTTCCTGGCCGGCAACGTGGACTTCGTCGACGTGCCGTCGACCAAGGTGAAGAGCTTCAAGACCGACGCGCCCGACCAGTGGGTGACGAGCGTCAGCTCCGGTGCGAACTACCTGGTCGTCCCGGCCTGGGACGCCCGGTTCAAGAACCCGAAGCTGCGGCACGCGTTCTCGATGGCGATCGACCGGAAGGCGTTCGCCGACCTGGTCGGCCTGGCCGAGCCGGCGAAGGGCCTGATCGCCCCGGACATGGCCGGGTACCGCGACGACGCCTGCGAGTACTGCGAGTTCGACGCGGCCAAGGCCAAGCAACTGCTGCAGGAGTCCGGTGGTTTCTCCGGTCCGCTGAACATCAACTACAACACCACGTCGGCGACCGGCCAGATCTTCGCCGAGGCGATCGGCAACATGCTCCGGCAGAACCTCGGCCTCGAGGTGAAGTACACCGGCAAGCAGGGCTCGGAGATCACGGAGCTGGCCGACACCCGCAAGCTGGACGGTCTGCGGTTCAGCGGCTGGGGTCACGACTACCCGTCGATCGAGGACTACCTGACCCCGATGTTCAAGTCCAACGGTGACGCCAACTTCTCCGGCTACGACAACCCCGCGCTGGACTCCGTCCTGGCCAAGGGCGACGCCGAGCCGGATTCGGACAAGGCGATCGCGATCTACCAGCAGGCCGAGGACATCGCGCTCGAGGACATGCCGCTGATCCCGCTGTACACCAAGTCGAACGCCTACCTGCACTCGGCCAAGATCGAGCCGCGGGTGTCGAAGTACACCGGGGTGTCGGCGCTGTACTCGACGTTCAAGTGATCCGGTTCGTCCTCCGCCGGATCCTGACGGCGATCCCGATCGGGCTGATCGTCACGCTGGGGGTCTTCGCGCTCGTGTTCGCGATGCCCGGGGACCCCCTGCGGGAACTGGCCGGTGACAAGCCGATCCCGGCCGCCGTGCTGGCGGCCAAGCGGGCCCAGTTCCACCTTGACGACCCGTTCATCGTCCAGTACCTGCTGAGCATGAAGGACATCCTGACCGGCAACTTCGGGACCACGTTCGCCGGCGCCGACATCCGCGACCAGCTCGCGCTGCGGATCCCGGTGACGCTGAAGCTGACCCTGCTGGCGAACGCGTTCCAGTGGACGCTCGGCCTGTTCTTCGGGATCTACGCCGGCTTCAAGCGGAACGGGCTGATCGACAAGTCGTTGCTGCTGGCAACCTTGGTGTTGCTGGCCGTGCCCGGGCTGGTGGCGTACTTCGCCGCGCAGTACGTGTTCGGCGTCGAGCTGAAGTGGTTCCCGGTGTCCGGGGTGCTCGAGGGTTTCCCGAAGTCGTACCTGCTGCCCGCGCTGGTGATCGGCGTCCTCGGCTTCGCCGGGCTGGCCCGGCTGATGCGGACGTCGATCGTGGAGACGGTGAACGCCGACTTCGTGAAGACGGCGCGGGCCAAGGGGCTGGGGGAGCAGCGGGTGCTGTGGCGGCACATTCTGCCGAACGCGCTGCTCCCGATCGTCACCTTCGTCGGGATCGACCTGGCCGGCATGTTCGGCGGGGCGATCATCACCGAGAGCATCTTCAACCTGCCCGGCCTGGGGCAGTTCATGTTCCAGGCGATCAAGCTGAAGGAGGGCGGTGTGGTGGTGCTGCTGTCGACGCTGGCTTTCATCTCGTTCATCCTGATCAACCTGCTGGTCGACCTCCTGTACGGCGTCCTGGACCCGAGGGTGCGCAATGTCTGAGCTGCAAGCGGTCGTCGGCGCGGAGGCGCAGGAGCTCGGCGACGGCCGGACGCTGTCGAACCGGGAGCTCCTGCGGGCCCTGCTGCGCAAACCGCAGTTCGTCGCCTGCAGCCTGTTGCTGCTGCTGTTCTTCACGATGGCGGCGGTGCCGAAGCTGTTCACGTCGGTCGACCCGCGGTTCTGCGAGCTCACCAGGAGCCGGCAGGGCCGCAGTGCCGGGCACCCGTTCGGCTTCGACATCCAGGGCTGCGACTACTTCGCGAACGTCGTGCACGGCGCCCGGCCGTCGGTGCTGGTCAGCATCTGCGCGAGCTTCGGCGTGTTCGTCCTGGCCGGGTCGCTCGGCCTGCTGGCCGGCTACTTCCCGGGGTTCGTCGACGGGCTGATCTCGCGGACGGCCGACGTGCTGTTCAGCGTGCCGGGCATCGTGGTGCTGATCGTGATCCTGAACTCCGTGCCCAACCGCAGCATCTGGATCATCGTCGGGGTCATCCTGCTGATCGGCTGGCCGGGCGGGATGCGGCTGATGCGGGCCACGGTGTTCTCGGTGCGGAACCGGGAGTACGTGCTCGCGGCCCGGTCGATCGGGGTGCCGCCGGTCCGGATCCTGCGCAAGCACGTGTTCCCGAACGCGATGGCGCCACTGCTGGCGATGACCACACTCGGCATCGGCGGCATGGTCGGCCTGGAGGCGGCGCTGACGTTCCTCGGGGTCGGGCTGCAACCGCCGTCGATCTCCTGGGGATCGCAGTTCGGCGTCGCCGCGGCGTACCGGGACACCCCGCACCTGTTCATCTGGCCGGCGCTGTTCATCTCGACGATGACGATCTCGTTCATGATCATCGGCGACTCGATCCGCGACGCCCTCGACCCGAAGTTGCTGCGATGACTGTGCACATTCCTCGCCTCCGGCTCGGTGGGGTACCGGGCCTTGGCTCCCGGTCTTCCCTCGTCGGACCGGTCGCTTCGCTCCCTGCACTCCTCAGTCCAGACCGGGAGGCCCGATGACCAGACACGGCGAAGTGCTGCTCAAGGTCGACGACCTGACCGTCGAGTTCGACACACCGCAGGGGCCGGTGCGTGCCGTGGACGGAGTGTCCTGGCAGGTCCGGGCCGGCGAGACGCTGGCGATCCTGGGGGAGTCCGGCTCGGGCAAGAGCGTGTCCACCCAGGCGCTGACCGGGATCCTGGAGATGCCGCCCGGCCGGATCGTCTCCGGAACGGCGCAGTACCGCGGCGCCGACCTGATCGCGATGACCGTGAAGGAACGCCGCAAGATCGTCGGGGACCGGATCACGATGGTGTTCCAGGACTCGCTGTCGGCGCTGAACCCGGTGCAGTCCGTCGGCACCCAGATCGCCGAGTGCTACCGGGTGCACCGTGGGCTGTCGAAGCAGGACGCGCTCAGGCGGGCGGCGGAGATGCTCGACCAGGTGCGGATCCCGGCCGCGGCGAAGCGGGTGCGCGACTACCCGCACGAGTTCTCCGGCGGCATGCGGCAGCGGGTGATGCTCGCGATGGCGCTCGCGCTTGATCCCGACGTACTGATCGCGGACGAGCCGACGACCGCGCTGGACGTCACCGTGCAGGCGCAGATCCTGGAGCTGATCGCCGAACTGCAGGCCGAGCGGGACATGGGTGTCGTGCTGATCACGCACGACCTCGGCGTGGTCTCGGACGTCGCCGACAACGTGGTGGTGATGTACGCCGGTCAGGTCGTCGAGCGGGCCTCGACCGCGGCGGCGCTGGAGTATCCGGTGCATCCGTACACCGAGGGTCTGCTCGGCTCGATGCCGTCGGCGGACCTCAAGGGTCAGGAGCTGCCGACGATTCCGGGCGTGCCGCCGTCGTTGCGGGCGATCCCGTCCGGTTGCGCGTTCCGCACCCGGTGCCCGATCGCGATCGACGACTGCGCGGCGGCGGTGCCGCCGTTGCTCAGGGTCGCACCAGGGCGTGACGCCGCGTGCATCCGGCGTCCGTCGATCGCCGCGAAGGAGGCAGTGTGATGGCCGACGACCTGCTGGTGGCCCGAGGCCTGGTGAAGCACTACGACATCAGCCCGGCGTTCAGTTTCGGCACCAAGACGCTGGTCCGCGCCGTCGACGGCGTCGACCTGACGCTGCGCAAGGGCGAGTCGCTCGGCATCGTCGGCGAGTCCGGCTGCGGGAAGTCGACGCTGGTCCGGCTGCTCGCCGCCCTGGAGAAGCCGACCGCCGGCGAGATCTCGTACGGCGGGGTCGACGTGAGCACGCTGCGGAGCCGGGAGCTGCGCCGGTGGCGGCGGAACGTCCAGGTGGTGTTCCAGGACCCCTACTCCAGCCTGAACCCGCGGATGCGGGTCGGCGAGATCGTGGCCGAGCCGCTCCAGGTGCATCCGGACGTCTCCATGGGGCTGGACATCCGGAACCGGGTGCGGGAGCTGCTCGAACTCGTCGGCCTGCGGGCCGAGGACGAGACGAAGTTCCCGCACCAGTTCTCCGGCGGGCAGCGGCAGCGGATCGGGATCGCGCGGGCGATCGCCCTCAACCCGGACGTGCTGCTGTGCGACGAGCCCGTGTCCGCGCTCGACCTCTCCGTGCAGGCGCAGGTGGTGAACCTGCTGATGCGGCTGCAGCGAGAGCTGGGCCTGAGCATCATCTTCGTCGCGCACGACCTGTCCGTCGTCCGGCACGTGTCCGACCGGGTCGCGGTCATGTACCTCGGCCGGGTCGCCGAGCTGGGGGAGCACCAACAGGTGTACGACGTTCCCGCGCACCCGTACACCCAGGCGCTGCTGTCGGCCGAGCCCGGCCTGGCCCGCCAGGGACGCAAGCGGATCGTGCTGGCCGGCGACCCGCCGTCGCCGGTGATGCCGCCGTCCGGCTGCCGCTTCCACACCCGGTGTCTCCGGGCAGAGTCGAAGTGCGGCACGGACGAGCCGGTGTTGCGGCTGATACCGTCCGGGCAGACCGTGTCCTGCCACTTCGCCGAGGACGCCCAAACCTCCTACACCCCGGCGGCCACCGCTTGATGCTGATCGAACCCCGCCGCTCCGACGACCTCGGCCTGGTCCTGTTGCTCGACCTAGCGCTGAAGGAACTGATCAGCCGCTACCCGGACAGCTCGTCGACCCATGCGGTCGACCGGGCGACCGACTACCTGGTCGCGGCCGCCGACGGCGATGTGGTCGGCTGCATCGGCCTGATGCCGGTCGTCGACGGGGTGGGCGAGATCAAGCGCATGTTCGTGCACGAGGCCCACCGCGGTCGCGGGATCGCGCGCCGGCTGGTCACCTCGGTGGAGGCGGTGGCCCGGCACCGGGGCGCGACCTCGCTCCGGCTCGCCACCGGGACCCGGCAGCCCGAGGCGGTCGCCCTCTACGAATCGGCCGGCTACCGGCCGACGCCGCCGTACGGGAAGTACGTCGACGACCCGTTCGCCCGCTGCTACCGCAAGGAACTCGGCTGACCGAGCTGACCGTAAGTTGATGCCCTAAGGTGTCGGCCGTGGAACCGGAGGGCGGAGGCAGCACCCTGCGTAGTCGGTCGGTGGTGCTTCTGGTGGTGACCGTGGTGGCGGGCGCGCTCGCGGCGTGGTGGATGCTGACGGCCGGGCGGGCCGCCAACGAGGGCTTCGACATCACCGACGAGGGCTACTACCTGTTGTCCTACCGGTGGTGGGACCAGAACCCGCTCGCGCTGACCGGAGTGCAGTACGTCTACGGCCCTGTCTTCGAGTTGCTCGGTCGGGACATCGTCAGGTTGCGGTTGTTCCGGTTGCTGACGATCGTCGTCGTCCACCTGCTCTTCGGCTACAGCTTCATGCGCTGGCTGCGCGGGCGCCGGCCGGGAGCCGCACCGACCACACTCTGGGAGCTGGCCGGGACGGCGGTGATCCTGGCCGCGGGCGGGATGTTCTACGCCTGGATGCCGCAGTCACCCGGCTACAACGACGTCGTACTGCTCGGTGCGCTGCTGCTGGTCGCCTTGGTGCTGGCGATGGCGACCGCGGTGGACCGCGGGCGTCGGGTGCCGTTCTGGCTGCCGACGGCGGCGGGCGTGCTCATCGGCCCGATGGTACTGGCCAAGTGGAGCTCGGTGGTGGTGATCGGCCTGATCGTGGTCGCCGCCGTGGTCGTGCCGGCCGCACAGGGCCTGCGAGCCGTTGCCCGAAGCATCGGATTCGCGCTCGCCGGGCTGGTGCTGACGACGGTCGTCGTCCAGTTGTTCGTGGTCCGGCTGGGCGAGGCGATCCCCGGGATCGTGACGGTGAACAAGTTCATCGCGGGTACGTCGTATTCGCCCGCGGACCTGCTGAGGATCTACTGGACGACCGCGGTCGACCTGCTCGGACGGACGCTGCGTGATCACGGCCTGCTGCTCGTCGCGGCCGTGGTGGCGGTGATCGCCCGCGGCCGTCGCGCGCAGATCGCGGCGGGTGTGCTCGTGCTGGTCGCATTGATCCTGTCGGTGCGCAACGTGGTCGTCGACGACGGGGCGGTGGGTGGATCGATCCATGTCTACTCCTACCCGGCGACGCTGCTGGCCGCCGTACTGGTCGCCGTCGCGGTCGCGGCGGCCGTCCTGATCGGCGGTCGGCTCGGCGTCACGGCCGGCTCGCGGCTGGGCCGGGAGAACCTTCGCGGCTGGGTGGTCCTCGCGCTGCTGCTCGTCGTGCCGATGGTGGTGTCCTTCGGCACGAACAACCCGCTCTTCGTCATCGGGCTCGGCACTTTCGCCAGTTGGGCCGCGGTCATGATCGCCGTCGTGACCGGCGTCCGGCCGGCGCCCGTCGCCGCCCGGCTGACGGTGGGTGTGGTCGCGATGGCGTCGGTGGCGGCGGTCGCGTCGATCGCGTACAGCGGCACCTTCGTGTACCCCTACCGCTCGTTCGAGCACTCCCAACTGACCGCCCCGGCGACGCCGGCGCCGCTGCGCGGGCTGTACCTGCGGCCCGAGGACGCGCGGAACTACGCCGAGCTCCAGAGCCGGCTGGAGCCGTACCTGCGGCCGGCCGGGCGGCCGATCCTGGCGTTCGACAAGATGGCCGGCCTGGTGCTGATGCTGCAGGGACGGCCGGTCGGCGAGGCCTGGGTCGCCCCCAAGGAGCGGCAGCGGACCGCGTCGGGGATCGAGGAGGCCTGCCGGACCGGCCAGCCGTGGAGTCCCGGGCGGCCGCCGGTCATCCTGCTGAACCGGCGGATCTCCGAGGTGGAGATCGCCGCGCTGCACGCGTGCGCGCTCGACTTCGCCGCCGACTACGAACTGCTCGCGCCGCCGGGGCAGACGATGCAGCTCCAGGTCTACGTGCCGCGCGACGAGCGGGCGACCACGACGCCCTGATCGCCCCCGTCCGCCGTGATGAGATCCTTGGGCGGTCGAAGTCTCTCGAAAGGGTGCGGATGATCAAGGTCGGTGTGCTGGGAGCCAAGGGCAAGATGGGCGCTCAGACGTGTCTCGCGGTCGAGGAGGCCGACGACTGCGAGCTGGTCGCGCGGCTCGACCAGGGCGACCAGCTCGACGAGCTGACCACGGCCGGCGCCGAGGTGGTCGTCGACTTCACCCGCCCCGAGGTGGTGATGGACAACCTCGCGTGGTGCATCGAGCACGGCGTGCACGCGGTCGTCGGCACCACCGGGTTCGACGGCGACCGGCTCGCGACCCTGCGCGACCTGCTGGCCGCGAATCCGGGGACCGGCGTGCTGATCGCGCCCAACTTCTCCATCGGCGCCGTCCTGATGATGCAGTTCGCCGCGAAGGCCGCGAAGTACTACGAGTCGGTCGAGATCATCGAGTTGCACCACCCGGACAAGGTCGATGCACCGTCCGGGACGGCCCGCCGGACCGCGGAGCTGATCGCCGCCGCCCGCCGGGAGGCCGGCTCCGGGCCGATCCCGGACGCCACCACCACGGCCCTCGACGGTGCCCGCGGGGCGGATGTCGACGGCGTCCGGGTGCACGGCGTCCGGCTGCGGGGGCTGATCGCGCACCAGGAGGTGCTGTTCGGCGACACCGGCGAGACGCTGACGATCCGGCACGACTCGATGGCCCGGGTCTCCTTCATGGCCGGCGTCCTGCTCGGTGTCCGCCGGATCGGCGGCGCTCCCGGCCTGACCGTCGGTCTCGAGCACTTCATGGATCTCGCGTGACCGAGCTGTGCTGACCTCCAAGAGGACCGCGATCCTGCTCGCGGTCGTCTTCGCGGTGTACGCCGTCCTGCTCGGGTGGCGCGGGGTCCTGCTGGTCGGCACCGGCGATCCGGTCGCGGCCGGTCTCGGGATCGCTGTCCTGGTGATCCCGGTCCTCGGGGCTTACCTGGTCTGGCGGGAGCTCCAGTTCGGCCGCCGTACCGAGGAACTGGCGCGCGAGCTGGCGGCGTCCGGGTGGCTTCCGGTCGACGACCTGCCGCGCCGTCCGTCCGGGCGGATCGATCGCGCGGCCGCCGACGCGGCGTTCGGGAAGTACCGCGCCGAGGCCGAAGCCGCGCCCGAGGACTGGCGGGTCTGGTTCCGGCTGTCGACCGCGTACGACGCGGCCGGCGATCGCCGGCGGGCCCGCGCCGCCATGCGGACCGCGATCGCACACCACGACCGCGGTTAGCCCGCAGTTACCTGGGAGTTGGCCGCGAACGACACCGAGGTAACTGACAACGCGGTGTAAAACGGGCTATTTTCAGTGGAAGGCGCGTGGCAACCGCCACGTGTGGGTCGGAAACTGGGTGGAGCCGTCCTGTGCCATCTGACGGGTCTCGCCGGGGATCGGACGACGTGCAAGGGGCGGGTTTCGGTGGCCTGTTGCGCCGGCACCGGCGTGAGGCCGGGCTGTCGCAGGAAGGCCTGGCCGAGCTCGCCGGCCTGAGTGTCGACGCGATCGCGGCATTGGAGCGGGGTCGTCGGCGCGCGCCACGCGCGCACACGTTGCGCCTGCTCGCGGACGCTCTTCACCTCGCCGCGGCGGACCGTGCCGAGCTCACCGCGGCCGCGCGCCGCGACACCGAGTCTCCGCAACCACAATTGCGCCGGGTGCCCGCACCACCCAACGCGTTGATCGGCCGCACCACCGAACTCACCGCAACCAAACGTTTGCTGGGCCAACGCATCACGCGGTTGCTGACCCTGACCGGCCCGGGCGGCGTCGGGAAGACGCGGCTGACGCTGGCACTGGCCGCCGAGCTCGAGGACAGCTTCCAGGACGGCGTCTGCTGGATTCCGCTGGCGTCACTCACCGACCCGTCCGGCGTGGCGCCGGCGGTCGCGGCCGCGACCGGCCTGCACCCGATGGACACCGCCGGGCTGGTCGAGGTGATCGCCGAGCAGATCGGCCGCCGGACCATGCTGCTGGTGTTCGACAACTGCTCGCACGTCGTCGCCACGGTCGGCCAGGTCTGCGCCGCCCTGCTGGAGTACTGCCCGAATCTCTCCGTCCTCGCCTCGAGCCGCGAGCTTCTGCGCGTCCCCGGCGAGAGCGTGTACGTCGTACCGGCGCTGGCGCTGCCGCACGACGAGGACAACCTCGAGGCGTCGGCCGCCGTCCGGTTGTTCGTCGACCGCGCGACCGCCCGCGGCTACGACGTCGACGGGCAGCTCGACCAGGTCGCCAGAGTGGTCCGGCGGCTGGAGGGGATGCCGCTCGCCATCGAGCTGGCCGCCGCCCGGACGAACGTGATGACGATCGAGGAGCTGGCGTCGGAACTAGAGACGTCGTTCGGCATCCTGGCCGGTGGCTCGCGGACGGCGTCGCCTCGGCAGCAGTCGATGTACGGCGCGATCGAGTGGAGTCACGACCTGCTGACCCCGGCCGAGCGGGACGTGTTCGCGCAGTTGTCGGTGTTCGTCGGCGGCTGGACGTTGAGCGCGGCCGCCACGGTGATGTCCGGTCAGCTGTCGCCGGGTCCACTGGAGCGGGCCGAGGCACTCGACCTGACCGGACGACTGGTGGACAAGTCGCTGATCCGGGTGATTCGGCACAATGGGGTCGCGCGGTACTACATGCTCGCGGTGATCCGGGAGTTCGCCGCCGGCCGGCTGGCGGCCGCCGGGATGGCGGAGGAGGCGGCCCGCCGGCACGCGCACTTCTACATCGCGCTCGCCGAGGAGGCGGAAGGCCAGCTGCGTGGTGTGAACCAGTTGCAGTGGCTGGATCGGCTCGACGCGGAGCTGGACAACCTCCGGGCCGCCATGGCGTGGTCACTGCGGACGAGGTCGGTCGACGAGGCCCTGCGGCTGGCTGGTGGGCTGTGGCTGTTCTGCTACTTGCGCGGCCACTACGCCGAGGGCGGTCAGTGGCTGGAGCGCGCACTGGTGCTGGCCGACACAGCCCCTGCCTTGGAGGTCGAAGGCCTGGCGGCCGCGTGCGCGAAGGCGAACCTCGGCGCAGGCATGCTCGCCTTCCTGCAGTGCGAGTACGACGCCGCGACCGCACGACTGGAAACCGCGCTCGCGCAGTACAAGCAGCTGGAAGACACCGCCGGTACGGCGCTCGTGCTGCAGCGCCTCGGTGGCGTGGCCCGGGAACGCGGGGACTACGCGGCCGCCGAGGACCTGCACTGCCAGAGCTTCGATCTCTACGAGAGCCTCGGCGACCGGTCCGGGATGGCGTGGGCGCACAACCACCTGGGTTTCGTCGCCTGGTTGCGCGGCGACCTGGACGTCGGTGCGCGCCGGTGCCGGCGGGCGCGGGACAGCTTCCGCCTGCTGGGTGACGGTGAAGGCATCGCCTGGTCGCTGATCAGCCTCGGCACGATCGCGCAGTACCGCGGTGAGCTGGTCGAGGCGGAGGACCTGCTGCAGGAGAGCCTGGCGCTGTCCCAGCGGCTCGGCTACCGCGAAGGTGTCGCCTGGTCGCTGAACCAGCTCGGCATCGTCGAACGGCGGCGCGGGCTGACCGAACGCGCCGTACACCTGCTGGACGAGAGTCTCGCCGAGCATCGCGACCTGGGTGACAGATGGCGGTCGGCCAGTGTGCTCGAGGAGCTGGCGAGCGTGGCGCAGCAGCGGGGGAGAAGCGAGTACGCCGCGTTCCTGCTCGGTGCCGCGGACGGAGTTCGCGAGGTGATCGGCGCGCCGGTGCCGGAAATCGAGAAGGCCGACCACCTGGCCACCAGGACCGCGATCGAGCAGTCTCTCGATCGCCGGGCGTTCCGAGCAGCCTGGTCGGCCGGCCGAGCCGCGCCGCTCGCCGCGGTGGCCGACGGATACCCACCGGCGCCCAGCAGCCCGAACCGCACCGGCAGGCTCTGACCCCGGACGTGCAGAACCGACCAGCAATCCACCAGAGCTGCTGATCGGCTGGTGCCTCGCGGAGCACCACGACCTGGGGGATCGACGGTACCCCGCGAGGGATCTGAGAGCGCGGGCCCCACGTGACGGACCCGGCCGGCTGTGTCCCTGTCTGACCCCCCAGGCAGTCCCCCCACCTCACAGCCGGCCGAAGCCACGTCGGCGATGGCACCTCGCGTCGAGCCCTCCCAGTCGACGGCTGGTTCCTCCGCGCTGACATAAGGTTGTCGAAATCACGCTCCGTCGCACAGGGACGCAACCCTGACATCGCCCTGACAAATATGTCCTGACAACGATTCTCCGGCACCGGATTCGCCGAACGTGACCGCGAAATTCCCGTGCGTCAGGAGACTGGGAAATGCGGTGGATTTACTGCCCGTTCGGGCACGCGGAATTGCGCAGGCTCAGTGCAGATATCCGGACACGGCTTCGGTGAATCCGGCGATCCGGCGCAGCGGGGTGTGGCCGTCGTACCCGTGCTGTGCGGTGCTTTCGCCGTACTCCGCCTCGGGCTGCGGTGCCGACGGCGCTGGGATGCCCTCGCCGACGCAGGTGACGTCCTCGGCCGGTGCCTTCCCGGTGATGAGGAACGTGTTGACGATCTTGTCGGCGCACTTGTTCACGCCGCCGTAGACGCCGTGGTCGCCTTCGCGGCTGACGGTGACGAGCCGCGAGCCGGCGTACCGGCTGTGGGCGGACGCCGCGAGCTCGTAGGGGGTCGCCGGATCGTGCGCCGACTGCACCATCAGCGTGGTCGGCAGGCCTTGACCGGTGGGCTGCGGCATGGTCAGGTGCGGCCGGTCCCAGTAGAAGCACGGGTTCTCGTTCATGCTCCAGCCGATCAAGGGGTACTTCGGTCCGAGCCGAGCGGCCAACTGTTCGCCGTGCTCGCGCCCCTGCGGCCACGGGGTGTCGTTGCAGGTGACCGCGGTGAAGGTCGCGCCCTCGGCGTCGTCGCCGACGATCCGGCCGAGCGGACGGAGGCCGACGGTGTCCCGGGAGGCGCGGCGGACGAGTTCGCGCTGCCGGCTCGGTGACAGTGCGTCCACCGTGCGTTGCGCGGCGCGCGGACCGCCTTTGGTCTGCGCGGCGGAAAGGTCACGCAGAAATGCTAGGTCGACCGCGAGCGACGGAAAGTCGAGCTTTGTGTACATATCCCCGGAGACGATCTCGTCCAGGGTGTTCTGGTCGTAGCTGATCTTGATCGAACCCTCGAGGTACTCCTCGATCGCCGGCTGCTTCTTCAGCGCCGCCCGGAGCTTCTCGTACGTCCTGATCACCGCGCGTGGCGAGGAGCCGAGGTGCAGCCGGCTGTCGTACTTCGCCGCCCAGGGCGCGAAGTCCTCGCGGAACCGGCGCTCGAACCCTTGCGGCTGGGCGGCGAAGGTGTCGATCCACGGCCGGGTGAAGTCGGCGTTCGAGTCCAGCACGAAGCGGCCGACGTGCTGCGGGAAGTACGTCTGGTAGTACGCGCCCAGCCAGGTGCCGCCGGAGTACCCGACGAAGTCGATCGTATCGAAGCCGAGCAGCCGGCGGATCAGGTCCATGTCCTGCACGGTCTGCGCGGTGGTCACGTACGGCAGCAGGCCGCGGGACTGGCCGTCGCAGTACGGCTGGCTGAGGCGCGACGCCTCGGCGATCAGGTCGAGGTTCCACGGGTCGCGATCGCGGGCGTCCATCGTGTAGCCGGGTGCGCCCTGGCAGGTGACGTTCGTACTGTCACCGGTGCCGCGTGGGTCGAAGCCGACGGTGAGGTGGTCCTTGGCCAGCGGCGCCTGACTCGCCAGGTACGGCGCCATCCCGAGTCCGGCGCCACCGGGCCCGCCCGGATTGCCGAAGACCACCCGGCTCGGTTTGCCCTTGACCGGCGCGACCTTGCTGACCGCGAGCTGGATGTCGTGGCCGGCGTACTGGTTGGCCCAGTCGCGGGGCGCTGTGATCTTGGCGCAGTACGTCCGCAGCTCCTGGTCGCCGCACGGCTTCCAGACGAGCTTCTGCTCGAGGTAGCGGTTGGCCACCCGATGTGGCCGGTCGACCGCGGTCACCTGCTCCATCGAGGCGGTTGCCCCGGATCCGGGGATGACGAGGACGGCGGCAGCGGACAGCCCGAGGCCCACGGCCAGGGGAAGGTACTTCATTTAGGCTCCAGCGGATGGCCTTGCGTGACGGGACCGTGACAATCTGTCATGCCTGGGTGGATCGGTCGAGCACCACCCCCGGCCGGTCGCGGATCGACGTCGTGATATGTCGGCGGCCGGTTCTATCTTCTCCCCATGGACTGCGCAGACTTGGTGACCGGGCAGCTGGAGTTCTACTGGGACGTCCACCTCTGGCCGCGACTCCAGGGACTGACGGACGAGGAGTACCTGTGGGAGCCGGCCGAGGGCGCGTGGTCGGTGCGCCCGGACGCGAGCGGGCGGATGGTGGTCGACCACGAGGACCCGGTCCCGGATCCGCCGCCCCTGACCACCATCGCCTGGCGGCTGGTTCATATCGGCGTCGGCTGTTTCGCCACCCGGGTGAGCACGTTCTTCGGCGACGGAAGCGTGCCGGACGACGCGGACATGTTCGACCCGCGGCACATCCCGGCCGACCTGCCCGCGACGGCGGCGGGTGGGCTGGCCTTCCTCGAGCACTGGTACCGGCGATGGAGCCAGGCGGTCCGTGGTCTCACCGAGGAAGAGTTGCACCGACCGCTCGGCCCGAAGGGTGCCTACTTCGCCGACGACAATATGCTCGGTCTCGTCGTCCACGTGAGCCGCGAGGCGATCCACCACGGCGCCGAGATCTGTCTGCTGCGCGACCTCTGCCGTGCCGGAGCGGCGGGTGATCGGCGTGCCCGCGTTTGACCTGCACATCGTCTTCGACTGCGCCGACCCGGACCGGGTCGCCCGGTTCTGGATGGCCGCCCTCGGCGGCTACGACTTCCCGGTGGGTGTCCCGGACGGCTTCGCGACCTGGGACGAGTGGGCCGACGCCAACGGCATCCCGGTCGATCAGCGCAACCGCGGCCGCACCCTGGTCGACACCGAACGCGGCACTCGGCCGGACATCTTCTTCCTCCGGGTCCCGGAGTCCAAACAGGTCAAGAACCGCGTGCACCTCGACATCAAGGTCGCCCAGGGACTGTCCGCCGACGACCGTCGTACGGCGATCGAGGCCGAGGCCGGCCGCCTGATCGAGCTCGGCGGCTCGGTCGCGGAGCGCATGGAGGACGACGGCTTCCACCTGATCATGCGCGACCCGGAGGGCAACGAGTTCTGCCTGGCCTGAAACGGCCGGCCGACTCCGAGCGCGCCGGGGTCAGTCGGCTGCGCTCGGGTCGGTGTGCAGGCGGATCTGCTTGATGCGGACCGACTCGTCGCCGTACAGGTCGAGCTCGCGGTGGGCGCCGTCGGGAGCCCAGCCGGCCTCGGTGTAGAAGGCGCGCAGCACGTCGTCGGTTGAGTTGACCCAGACGGTGACCCGGCCGAATCCGTCGGCGCGAACGGTGTCGACGACCGCGTTGAGCAGCCGGGACCCGTGCCCGGCCCGGGTGGCGTCGGGCTTGATCGCGAGCTCGGCGATCAGCGCGTCGCGCTGCGGATCGGCGTCCGGGTCGTCCGACGGTGTGATCGCGGCGAACCCGACCAGCGTCCGGCCGGCCAGCGCGACCATCACCCGGTTCCGCGCCTCGCCGGGTGCGATCAGCGCCGCCCGCCACTGCGCGGCGAACTGCGCCGGGCTGAGATCGGCGAGTACGTCGGCCGGCAGCAGGCCGGCGTACGACGACCGCCAGGACGCGACCTGGATCTCGCCGATCTCGTTCGCCTCGGCCGGAAGCGCCAGCCGCACACTCGTCTCCGCGATCGGGCTCTCGCCGGACAGTTCGGAGAGGTTGGCGGGTTCCGGGACGCCGAAGTCACTCATACCCGCCATCCTCCCAAGTCAGGAGACGAGGTTCCGCAGCAGGGTCTCGGCCGGACCGCTTGCCGCCGGGCCCGTTGGACCAGTCCGTAGCCCGGCGCGCTGCCACCGCTTTCGGGAGGATCGGTCCTCCCGTCCGACTTTGTGACACTTACTCGCTGATCTGGACAGGAAGTGTCACATCTCGGCTATGCTGGCCGGCATGGACAGCTTCCAGGCGACCATCGACGCCGACGGCCGGATCGAGCCGCGGGACGCGATGCCGGAGGGGTACCGCAAGACCCTGATCCGGCAGATCGCGCAGCACGCGCACTCCGAGATCATCGGCATGCAGCCGGAGGGCAACTGGATCAGTCGCGCGCCATCGCTGCGCCGCAAGGCGATCCTGATGGCCAAGGTGCAGGACGAGGCCGGCCACGGGCTCTACCTGTACGCCGCCGCGGAGACCCTCGGCGTGGACCGGGCGGACCTGCTCGACCTGCTGCACAGCGGCCGGCAGAAGTACTCCAGCATCTTCAACTACCCGACGCTCACCTGGGCCGACATCGGCGCGATCGGCTGGCTGGTCGACGGCGCCGCGATCGTCAACCAGGTCCCGCTGTGCCGCTGCTCCTACGGGCCGTACGCGCGGGCGATGGTCCGGGTCTGCAAGGAGGAGTCGTTCCACCAGCGGCAGGGGTTCGAGATCCTGCACACGCTGTGCAACGGCACCGAGGCGCAGAAGGCGATGGCCCAGGACGCGCTCGACCGCTGGTGGTGGCCGTCGCTGATGATGTTCGGTCCGCCGGACTCCGCGTCGACGCACTCGGAGCAGTCGATGGCGTGGGGGATCAAGCGGCACAGCAACGACGAACTGCGCCAGCGCTTCGTCGACATGACCGTCCCGCAGGCCGACGTACTCGGGCTGCGGGTGCCTGACGACGGCCTGGCGTACGACGAGGAGACCGGGCACTACCGCTTCAGCGAGCCGGACTACACCGAGTTGTACGAAGTGGTGAAGGGCAACGGGCCGTGCAACCAGCAACGGCTGGCGCACCGGGTGAAGGCGCACGAGGACGGCGCCTGGGTCCGTGAGGCGGCTGCGGCGTACGCGGCCAAGCGCGTTGCGCGGGAGGGGGCCGCATGAGCATCGAGCCATTGTGGGAGGTGTTCGTCCGGTCGCGTCGCGGTTTGTCGCACACGCATGTGGGCAGCCTGCACGCGCCGGACGCGACCATGGCGCTGCGCAACGCGCGGGACGTGTACACCCGCCGCCAGGAGGGTGTGTCGATCTGGGTCGTGCGCGCGGCCGACATCACCGCCTCCAGTCCGGACGAGAAGGACGAGTTCTTCGACCCGGCCGGCGACAAGGTCTACCGGCACCCGACCTTCTACCAGGTCCCGGAAGGCGTCGAGCACCTATGAACGACCTCTTCGTCTACACACTCCGCCTCGGTGACGACGCGCTGATCGCGGCGCAGCGCACCGCCGAGTGGATCGCGGCCGCCCCACAGCTCGAGGAGGACGTTGCGCTGGGCAACATCGGGCTGGACCAGCTCGGCCAGGCCCGGTCGCTGCTGCAGTACGCCGGCCAGGTCGAGGGGGAGGGGCGGTCCGAGGACGACCTGGCCTACTTCCGGGACGAACGGGACTTCCTCAACCTGCAGCTCTGCGAGCTCCCGAACGACGACTTCGCGCACGCCATGGCACGGTTGCTGTACTTCGCGGCCTACCAGCAACTGCTGTACGAAGAGCTGCTTTCCTGCGCCGACGAGACGCTGTCGGGTGTGGCCGGCAAGGCGGTCAAGGAGGTCGCGTACCACGTCGACCACGCGACCCAGTGGGTGCTGCGCCTCGGTGACGGGACCGAGGAGAGCCATCGCCGGATGCAGGCCGGGCTCGACGCACTGTGGCCGTACACCGCGGAGATGTTCGAGTCCGACGACCTCGTCCGCCGCCTTCCGGTTGCTGTCGACCCGTCGACGCTCCACGACGAGTGGGATCGCCGGGTACTGGCGGTCGTCGACGAATCCACGTGCACCCGGCCTGAGGCGTCGTACCAGCACAGTGGTGGCCGCACGGGTCGGCACACCGAGCATCTGGGCTATCTGCTCGCGGAGCTGCAGCACGTGGCGCGTTCACACCCAGAGGCGACATGGTGACCGACACGGCCATCCTCGAGGCCGTTGGCGAGGTGGCGGACCCTGAGGTGCCGGTGCTGACGATCGCGGACCTCGGCGTACTGCGTGGGGTCCGGCACGAAGGCGATGAGGTCGTCGTGATGATCACACCGACGTACTCCGGCTGTCCGGCGATGGACGTCATCCGGCACGAGGTCGAGTTGACTCTCGACCACCTGGGCGTCGACGGACGGGTCGAGACCGTGCTGTCGCCGGCGTGGACGACTGAGTGGATGAGTGCCGCGGGGAAGGCGAAGCTGGTCGAGTACGGGATCGCTCCGCCGACCGGCCGGCGTGCTGTCGGTGGTCCGGTGATGCTGAGTCTGACGGTCCGCTGTCCGTTGTGTGGTTCGTCCGACACTGCCGAGCTCAGCCGGTTCGGTTCCACCTCCTGCAAGTCGCTCTGGCGCTGCAACAGCTGCCGGGAGCCTTTCGACCACTTCAAGGCTTTGTGATGGCGACGACCACGATGCCGCGCCGGCGCGCTGTCTTCCATCCGCTGAAGGTCGCGGCGATCGAGGCGATCACCGACGACTCGGTGGCGATCACGTTCGAGGTCCCGGACGAGCTGGCGGACGACTACGCGTTCACCGCGGGACAGCATCTGACGATCCGCCGTACCGGCGAGGACGTGCGGCGCAGCTACTCGATCTGTTCACCGGCCGGGTCCGGCATCCTGCGAATCGGCGTGAAGCGGATCCCGGGCGGCGAGTTCTCGGCGTACGCCGCGCACGAGCTGAAGGTCGGCGACGAGCTCGAGGTGATGACGCCCCTCGGGCGGTTCGGGACGACGCTCGATCCGGCGAACGCGAAGCACTATGCCTTCGTCGCCGCGGGCAGCGGGATCACGCCGGTGCTGTCACTGGTCGCGACCATCCTCGCCACCGAGCCGTCGAGCCGGGTCACACTGCTCTACGGCAACCGGACGGCCGGGTCGGTGATGTTCGCCGACGAGCTGGCCGACCTGAAGGACCGGTACGCCGAGCGGTTCCACCTGGTGCACGTGCTGTCGCGGGAGTCGACCGAGGTCGAGCTGTTCAGCGGGCGGATCGACGCCGAGCGGCTGGAGCGGATGTTCCGGACCATCCTGCCGGTGGGGACGGTCGACGAGTGGTTCCTGTGCGGGCCCTACGCGATGGTCGTCGGCGCGCAGGAGTTGCTGCTGGGCCTGGGTGTCGCTCGTGAGCACGTGCACGCCGAGCTCTTCCACGTCGGCGACGATGCTCCGGCGGCTCCGATCGACGAAGCTCCGGTCGACGAGGACGCCGCCCAGGTCACCGTCATCCTCGACGGCCGCCGCTCGACGTTCGCGCTGGCCGAGCACTCCAAGCCGGTCCTGGACGCGACCCTGGCGGTCCGCTCAGACGCGCCCTTCGCCTGCAAGGGCGGCGTCTGCGGCACCTGCCGAGCCAAGGTGCTCGAAGGCACGGTCCGCATGGACACCAACTGGGCCCTCGAACCCGACGAAATCCGAGCCGGCTACGTCCTCACCTGCCAGTCCCACCCCACCACTTCCGCAGTGACTCTGGACTTCGACGCCTGACCAAGGCTTCAGCAGGTCACATTCCCGACCCGCCACCATACGGCCGGCAAGGCCGTGTGACCTGCTCGCCGCTGCGGCCGAGCTGGCTGAACGCGGAGCCACCTCCCGACTGAGGTGGCTTCGGCCGTGCCCGGGCAGCCGCCCACCGCAGCCCGCGGGCTCGGCGTTCGACCTTCTCGGCCGTCGTGGCGAGGAGCCCCGCGTGCATGGTCGGCGGCAGGTGAGCGGCCCGGCCAGGACTGCAGGTCAGTCGGTGCCGGATTCCATGGCGGCCCGGTCGAGGAGTTCGTCCTCTTCGGAGGCTTCGCCGCGGGAGGCGATGGCTTCGGCGCCGCCGGTGGGCATGGCGCCGATGAGGTCGGTGGAGGAGGCGAGCGCCGGGTTGGCGGAGCCGAACATGCCGAGCCCGGCGTACTGCTCCAGCTTCGACCGGGAGTCGGCGATGTCCAGGTTCCGCATCGTCAGCTGGCCGATCCGGTCGACCGGGCCGAAGGCGGAGTCCTCGATCCGCTCCATCGACAGCTTGTCCGGGTGGTAGCTGAGCGCCGGTCCGGTGGTGTCGAGGATCGAGTAGTCCTCACCCCGCCGGAGCCGCAACGTGACCTCACCGCTCACCGCCGTACCGACCCACCGCTGCAGCGACTCCCGCAGCATCAGCGACTGCGGGTCGAGCCACCGGCCTTCGTACATCAGCCGCCCGAGCTTCCGCCCCTCGGTGTGGTAGCTCGCCAGCGTGTCCTCGTTGTGGATCGCGTTCACCAGCCGCTCGTACGCCGCGTGCAGCAGCGCCATCCCGGGCGCCTCGTAGATCCCCCGGCTCTTGGCCTCGATCACCCGGTTCTCGATCTGGTCCGACATGCCCAGCCCGTGCCGGCCGCCGATCGCGTTGGCCTCCAGCACCAGGTCGACCGCGGAGCCGAACTCCTTGCCGTTGATCGTCACCGGCCGGCCCTGCTCGAACCCGATGGTCACGTCCTCCGGCGAGATCTCGACCGCCGGGTCCCAGTGCTTGACGCCCATGATCGGGTCGACGGTCTCGACCCCGGTGTCGAGGTGCTCGAGCGTCTTCGCCTCGTGGGTGGCGCCCCAGATGTTCGCGTCGGTGGAGTACGCCTTCTCGGTGCTGTCCCGGTACGGCAGGCCGTGCGCGACCAGCCACTCGGACATCTCCTTCCGGCCGCCGAGCTCGGTGACGAAGTCGGCGTCCAGCCACGGCTTGTAGATCCGCAGGTGCGGGTTCGCCAGCAGGCCGTAGCGGTAGAACCGCTCGATGTCGTTGCCCTTGAACGTCGACCCGTCGCCCCAGATCTGGACGTCGTCGTCGAGCATCGCCCGGACCAGCAGCGTGCCGGTGACCGCCCGCCCGATCGGGGTGGTGTTGAAGTACGTCCGCCCGGCCGACCGGATGTGGAAGGCGCCGCAGGCGAGCGCGGCCAGGCCCTCCTCGACCAGCGCCGCCCGGCAGTCGACCAGGCGGGTGATCTCGGCGCCGTACGCCGTCGCGCGGCCGGGGACCGAGGCGATGTCGGGCTCGTCGTACTGACCGAGGTCGGCGGTGTAGGTGCAGGGGACGGCGCCCTTGTCGCGCATCCACGCGACCGCGACCGACGTGTCGAGACCGCCGGAGAAGGCGATGCCGACCCGTTCACCAACAGGGAGGGAGGTAAGTACCTTGGACACATGAAAAGTATGCACTCACCTGAATGATTATGCAAACGGCTCGAGGCCCGCGTGGCAGGTGAGGCTTGTGGGACTGCAGTTGAGAGAATCGGCGCTGATCAGGAGGGAAGTGAGGCGCCATGATGGGGCGGTCGCATGCGTTGACGGGGTGGTGTGCGGGGCTCCTGGTGGCACCGTTGATCGGGCTGGGCACGGTGGCCGAGGTGGTGCCGTTCGCCGCGGCGACGGCCGGCTACGCACTGGTGCCGGACCTGGATCACCCGCACGCGCGCGCGTCGCGCCTGGTCGGGCCGATCACCCGCATCGTCTCCGAGGCGGTCCGTGCCTTCTCCGGCGTCCTCTACCGGCTCACCAAGGGCCCACGTGACGAGGACAGCACCGGCAAGCACCGCCACGCGACGCACACACTGGTCGCCGCGATCCTGCTCGGAATGCTCGCCGCCGGCGCGGGTGATCGCGGCAAGTGGGCCGTCCTCGCGGTAGCTGTCACCGGTCTTCTGCTGGCGGCCGACGTACTGGGCGACTGGCTCATCGTCTCGGTGCTCGGTGCCACCGCGTGGACCGCGACC
Organism: Kribbella turkmenica; assembly: GCF_004348725.1. Taxonomy (GTDB): domain Bacteria; phylum Actinomycetota; class Actinomycetes; order Propionibacteriales; family Kribbellaceae; genus Kribbella; species Kribbella turkmenica. Next base: position 9,139 of record NZ_SMKR01000004.1, on the reverse strand, counting down.
GGTACGGCGTTACCCGGTACGACGACCGCGGACGCCGTCCAAGCGGGTCTCACCGGCATCGGCGGCTGGATCGGAGTGGCCGTCGCGCTCGGGATGTTCGCTCACTGTCTGGGCGACAGCCTGACCCGAGCAGGCTGCCCATGGCTGTGGCCGCTGCCGATCCGCGGTGAGACCTGGTACGAGATCCGCCTTCCACGTCCGCTCCGGTTCCGCACGAACGGCCGGTTCGAGCGCCTGATCGTCGTACCGCTCCTACTCGGCGCCGCCGCACTCCTTCTGCCAGGTGCTCTGCAGGCGGTGGAGCGGCTCTTCACCGCCACCTCGATCTGGCTCGCCGGTCAGTAGTCCTGCACCCGGCCGGTCAGGTACGACGGCACGCCGCGAGCCTCGAGCGACGCCGCGAACCGCTGCTGGTTGCGGGCGCCCGGCCAGACCTCGTAGAAGAACAGCGGCAGCGCGAGCGCGGCCCCGATCAGCACGACCCAGAAACTGTCGATCACGAACGCGAGCGGGATCGAGACCAGGAACGACGCCTCGCAGACCGCGAACCGCAGGAACGTCGACGCCGTGAACCGCTGCCACGACGACGCCCCGATCTCGGCCGCCGGCCGGCCGGTGTGCTCTTCCGGAGCGCTCCGGAAGCCGGCCAGCTCGCAGAACGCGTAGGCGACGGCGGCGGCCAGCAGTACGACGGACGGCGCCCACAGCGGCGGGAAGTCGCCGATCCCGTCGGCGGCGAGCACGAACCACAGGGCCAGCGTGATGAGCGGGATCGCTGCGGCCATCGCGGCGCAGGTGCTGGTCAGGGCTTTCTGAGCGGGAGGCACGCGGCAGAGCGTAACGGCTCCCGCAGTCACCCGATCTGTCTACGCTGAGCGAGCGCAAAATCACAGAAAGTACACACAGAATTTTTCCTGACTTTTTTGAGAGAAGCTGTAACGCCTACCGGGCCCGGCCCGATAGGACGAGTGAGCCTGGTGGCTGCCCGGACCCCCGAGCGGACAGCCACCAGGCCTACTCATTCTCAGAGGCTTCGGAGCGGTAATCTGACCCCCATGTCCTCAGCAGCCATCACTGCCTTACCGGTGCCGCCCTTCGGGCGCCTGACGACGGCGATGATCACCCCGTTCCGGCCCGACGGCTCGCTCGATCTCGACGCTGCGCAGAAGGTCGCGACGTTCCTCGTCGACCGGGGCAACGACGCGCTGATCGTCAACGGGACGACGGGGGAGGCACCGACCACCTCGGACCAGGAGAAGATTCAGCTGATCGAGGCGGTGCTGGCGGCGGTCGGTGACCGCGCCAAGGTGGTCGCCGGGGTCGGCACCAACGACACCAGGCACACGATCGAGTGCGCGAAGCAGGCCGAGGCCGCCGGCGCGCACGGGCTGCTCGTGGTCACGCCGTACTACAACAAGCCTCCACAGGACGGGCTGCGTGCGCATTTCACCGCGGTCGCCGACGCCACCGGCCTGCCGAACATGGTCTACGACATCCCCGGCCGGGCCGGTGTGGAGGTCCGGACCGAGACGCTGATCGCGCTCGCCGAGCACCCTCGGATCGTCGCGGTGAAGGACGCCAAGGGCGACCTCGCCGGGACCACCAAGGTGCTCGCGAACACCGATCTGTTCTACTACTGCGGTGCCGACGAGCTGAATCTCGCCTCGCTGGCGATCGGTGCGGTGGGCATTGCCAGTGTCGTCGCGCACGTCGCGAGCCCGGAGTACCGGCAACTGATCGACGCCGTGGTGGCCGGCGACCTCGCCACCGCACGAGAGATCGACCGACGGCTGGTGCCCGCCGTCGAGGCGATCATGACCAGGACCCAGGGCGCCATCATGGTGAAGGCCGCGCTCACGCTGGCCGGCGTCATCGAGCACGCGACACTCAGGTCGCCGTTGGTTGAGGCGACCGTCGAGCAAGTGGACTGGCTCACCACCGACCTCAAGACGGCAGGACTGATTGCATGAGCCATCCCCATCCAGATCTCGACGCGCCCGGGCCGCTGACACCGGGCGCTTTGCGGGTCATCCCGCTCGGCGGCCTCGGCGAGGTCGGCCGCAATATGACGGTGTTCGAGTACGACGGCAAGCTGCTGATCGTCGACTGCGGCGTGCTGTTCCCGGACGAGAACCAGCCCGGTGTGGACCTGATCCTGCCGGACTTCCAGCCGATCCGGGACCGGCTCGGCGACATCGTCGCGGTCGTGCTGACGCACGGCCACGAGGACCACATCGGCGGCCTGCCCTACCTGCTGCGCGAGCGGGGTGACATCCCGGTCATCGGCTCGCAGCTCACGCTCGCGCTGCTCGAGGGCAAGCTGAAGGAGCACCGGCATCGCAACGTGCCGCAGCAGACCGTGGTCGAGGGCGAGTCGCTCCAGATCGGACCGTTCGTCTGCGAGTTCATCGCCGTCAACCACTCCATCCCGGACGCGCTCGCGGTGGCGATCAAGACCCCGGCCGGCCTGGTGCTGCACACCGGCGACTTCAAGATGGACCAGCTGCCGCTGGACAACCGGATCACCGACCTGCGCGCGTTCGCGCGGCTCGGCGAGGAGGGCGTGGACCTGTTCTGCGTCGACTCCACGAACTCCGAGGTCCCCGGCTTCACCACCCACGAGCGCGACATCGCGCCGGTGCTGGACGGGGTCTTCACCAAGGCGAAGAACCAGCGGATCATCGTGGCCTGCTTCGCCTCGCACGTGCACCGCGTCCAGCAGGTGATGGACGCGGCCGTGAAGCACCGCCGCAAGGTGGCGTACGTCGGCCGGTCGATGGTCCGCAACATGGGTGTGGCCCGCGATCTCGGCTTCCTGAACGTCCCCGGCGACACGCTGATCGACATGCGCGACCTGGACAACTACCCGCCGGAGCAGGTCGTGCTGGTCTCGACCGGTTCCCAGGGCGAGCCGATGTCGGCGCTGTCGCGGATCGCGGCCAACGACCACCACGTCGTCCAGATCCAGCCGGGCGACACCGTCGTCCTGGCGTCGTCGCTGATCCCGGGCAACGAGAACTCGGTCTACCGGGTGATCAACGGCCTGACCCGGCACGGCGCGAACGTGATCCACAAGGGCAACGCGCTGGTGCACGTCTCCGGTCACGCCAGCGCCGGCGAGCTGCTCTACTGCTACAACATCGTCAAGCCGCGCAACGTGATGCCGGTGCACGGCGAGATCCGGCACCTGCACGCGAACGCCGAGCTGGCGATCCGGACCGGCGTACCGGCGCAGAACGTGGTCGTCGTCGAGGACGGTGTGGTGGTCGACCTGATCGACCGCAAGGCCGTCGTGGCCGGCAAGGTCGACTGCGGGTACGTGTTCGTCGACGGGTCGACGGTCGGCGACATCACCGAGACCTCGCTGAAGGACCGGCGGATCCTCGGCGACGAGGGTTTCATCTCGGTGATCGCCGTGATGGACTCCGTGACCGGCAAACTGACGGCCGGACCGGAGATCCAGGCGCGCGGGTTCGCCGAGGACGACACCGTCTTCGACGACCTGAAGCCGCGGATCGAGGCCGAGATCGAGAAGGCGATCGGCGGCGGCGTGGACGACATGTACCAGCTGCAGCAGGTGATCCGCCGGGTGGTCGGCAAGTGGGTCAGCGACACCCACCGCCGCCGTCCGATGATCATCCCGGTCGTCGTCGAGAGCTGATCGGACACCAGGGGAGAGAGGGCCGGCGATGACCATCAGCGGAGTGAACGGGACGGGCCAGCGCCGGCCCACCATGAAGGAGGTCGCGGCCCGGGCCGGGGTGGCGCTGAAGACCGTCTCCCGGGTGGTGAACGAGGAGCCGAACGTCAGCCCGGAGCTGACCGCGAAGGTCCAGGCCGCGATCAAGGAGCTCAACTACACCCCGAACGAGAGTGCCCGGATGCTGCGCCGGGGCAAGACCGGGACGATCGCGGTGGTCATCCGCGACATCGGCGACCCGTTCTTCGCCTCGCTCGGCCGGGCGGTCGAGCTGTGGGCCCGGTCGTCCGGCTCGGTGGTGATGATCGGGCTGACCGACGAGGACCCGGACCGCGAGCGGGACGTCTGCCTGGAGTTCGTCGCCCGTCGGCCGGACGCGCTGATCATGGCGCCGATCGGTGAGACCCAGGAGTACCTCGCGCCGCACGTCGACGCCGGGATGGCGGTGGTCACGATCGACCGGCCGGCGCACGGGATCGAGGCGGACGCCGTCCTCGCCGACAACGCCGGCGGGATCGACCAGGCGATCGACCACCTGGTCCGGCAGGGCCACCGGCGGATCGCCTACCTCGGTGACGACGAGCGGATCTTCACCGCCCGCGAGCGCGTGGTCGCCTACCGGGCGGCGATGGCGCGGCACCGGATCGAGGTGGACGAGGACCTGGTTCACCTGTCCGAGCCGACGACCGAGGGCATCGGCATCACGCTGTCCGCCGTACTGGACCGTCCGGAGCCGGCGACCGCGCTGCTGTCGGCGAACAACATGACGACGGCCGAGGTACTGCGCGGTCTGGCCGGCCGGCGCGACCAGGTCGCGCTGGTGTCGTTCGACGACCTGGCCCTCGGGGATCTGCTCAGCCCGGGTCTCACCGCGGTCGCGCAGTCGGCCGACGTGATGGCCCGAACGGCGATCCAGCTGATGACCGAGCGCCTCCCTGAGCCCCACCGGCCGGGCCGCACCGTCCGCGTCCCGGTCAAGCTCACCATCCGCGGTTCGGGCGAGATCCCGCCGGCCGGCTGAGCGCTACTTCCGGTAGAGCGCGACGAGCGGGCACTGGAACGGATCGCGTGCCCGGAGACCGACGTTGTTCAGGTAGTCGACGACGATCCGGTACGACGTGAACAGGCCGACCTCGGTGTACTTGACCCCGTGCAGCTCGCAGTACTCGCGCACGATCGGCTGGACAGCTTTGAGAGTCGGCCTGGGCATGCTCGGGAACAGGTGGTGCTCGATCTGGTAGTTGAGGCCGCCGAGCGCGAAGTCGATCATCACACCGCCGCGGATGTTGCGCGACATCAGCACCTGGCGGCGCAGGAAGTCGAGCTTCATCGTCGCCGGTACGAGTGGCATCCCCTTGTGGTTCGGTGCGAACGAGCCCCCGAGGCAGATCCCGAACACGGCCAGTTGCAGCCCCAGGAAGGCGCCGGCCTTGCCGACCGGCAGCAGGATCAACAGCACCGCCAGGTAGCCGCCGAGCCGGGTCAGGATGATCGCGGCCTCGATGCGTTCCACTTTGGTCGCCGAGCGGCGGAGCAGATGACGCAGGCTCGAGACATACAGGTTCAGGCCCTCGAGGGTGAGCAGTGGGAAGAAGAGCCATCCCTGGCGGCGGGTGAGCCATCCGCTGAGACCTGTGCGCTTCTCGACGTGCTGCGGGGTGAAGGCGACGACTCCGGCGCCGATGTCCGGATCATGGTCCACGTGGTTTGGAGCCTGATGGTGGCGGCTGTGCTTCGAACGCCACCAACTGGAACTCATCCCGATCAGTCCACCGCCCAGCAGGCGTGCGGTCCAGTCGTTCCAGGCCGCGGAGTCGAAGATCTGTCGATGCGCGCCGTCGTGGCTGAGAAAGGCAACCTGGGTGAGTACCAGAGCGAGCACAGCGGCCATCAGCAGTTGCAGCCAGGAGTTGCCGAGAAGGCCGACACCGACCCACACACCGGCGAAGGCCGCTGTCACCAGGCCGATGCGAGTCCAGTAGTACCCGCGTCGTCGCCGGAGCAGTCCGAGCTCCCGGACGGTTCGCGCGAGGTCGGTGTAGAGATTCGTGTACCGCTGCTGCGGTCGTGACGGAGTGTGATCATCCGCTACGAATTGTGACATGACAACGCCTCAGTCCGGAGTGCATCGGTCGATGCGCTACCGGGTCCGGGGCAGCGCCACGAGAAGTGGCTTTCAACTCAACGACACCACGCTCAGTCGCGACACGCAAGCTGACGCTCAACTAGTGAGCCTGCAGCTCCGAGGTCTCCAGAGAGCCGTCCAGAACGCCCTGTGCGACGGCGCTCAGGCGTTGTCCGGTGCCGCGGGCGTGCGAGCGCATCGCGGTGAACGCGGCGGCCGGGCTCAGACCGACGCGTTCGGCCAGCATTCCCTTGGCCTGCTCGATCAGGATCCTGCTGTTCAGCGCATGCTGGAGCTGCTCGGCGAGCACCTGCTGCCCGCGGACCCGCCGCTCGTGCAGCAGGCCGATGGTGGCGATGTCGGCCAGTGCCTGGCCGAGCGCGACGTCTTCCTCGCCGAGTGGTTCGGTACTGGTCCGGAAGAGGTTGAGAGCACCGATCACCTGCTGACGCAGGCGGAGCGGCAGCGCGTGAGCCGTGAAGTAACCGCCCGCCGCTGCCGCCGCCGCGAAGTCCGGCCACCGGCGCAGGCCGACGTTGACCACCGGCGTGCCGGTCCGGAAACACTCCGGGCACGGACCTTCGTCCTGCTGCAGCTCGAACAACTCCAGCAATTCCGCCTGGTCCTCCGATGACGCCATCACCCGCAGTACGCCGTCCTCGTCGGCCAGCATCAGTCCGGCCGCGTCGACGTCCAGCAACTCGACACTGACCTCGGCCAGCGTGCGGAGGAAGTCGACCACCTCGAAGTCGTCGACCAACGTATCGGCAAGCTCGACGAAGACCTGCGTGATGCGGCGTTCCCGTCTCATCCCAGCGTTCCCTTTCGACCCGGCCGGCTCCTCCATTGTCCGCATCCGCTCCGGAACGGGTTGATTTGGTACCCAGTTCGCCCGGTCGTCACCTGACCGTCATCGAGGGAGCCGACTTTGGGACCATGAACTTGAGCCGCCGCCAGCTCCTGGCCGCATCGACCGTCGCGGGTGCGTCCCTGGCCTTGCCGGGGACCGCCGGCGCGACGCCCCAGCTCGTCCGCCGCGGCCGGCCCGCGCTGCCGTACGGGATCATGTCCGGCGACGTGAGCGCGAACTCCGCCGTCGTCTGGTCCCGCACCGACCGCCGGGCCCGTCTCGTCGTCGACCTGACCAGCCATGGCCGGTTCGACCGGGCGATCCGGTTGCGCGGGCCGATCACCGGGCCCGAGGACGACTACACCGCGCAGCTCCCGCTGAAGGGCCTGCGCCCGGGGCAGCGGTACGACTACCGGATCGCGTTCGAGGACTCCGACGGCCGCCGCGGCGAGTCGCTCGAGGGTTCGTTCAGTACGCCGGGACGCAACCGCGGACTGTCGTTCGTCTGGACCGGCGACACCGCCGGCCAGGGCTACGGGATCAACCCCGACCTCGGCGGCATGGTGGCGTACAAGGCGATGCACGAGACCCGGCCGGACTTCTTCCTGCACTCCGGCGACAACATCTACGCCGACGGCCCGATCGCGGCCGAGGTGAAGGTTGCCGACGGCACCATCTGGCGGAACGTCGTGACCGAGGAGGTCGCGAAGGTCGCCGAGACGCTGGCCGAGTACCGCGGCCGGTACAAGTACAACCTGCTCGACGACAACGTGCGCGCGCTGTACGCCGACGTACCGATCGTCAGCCAGTGGGACGACCACGAGACGGTCAACAACTGGTACCCGGGTGAGATCCTGGCCGACGACCGGTACACCGAGAAGCGGGTCGACGTGCTCGCGGCCCGGGCGCGGAAGGCGTTCCTCGAGTACCTGCCGATGGAGCACATCGCGGGCCGGGGCCGGATCTACCGGAAGGTGAGCTACGGGCCGCTGGTCGACCTCTTCTGCCTGGACATGCGCACCTACCGGGATGCCAACCCGAGACCGGACGCGGCGGGTGAGGTCGCGATCCTCGGCCGGGAGCAGGCCGAGTGGCTGGTCCGTGAGGTGGCCCGGTCGAAGGCCACCTGGAAGGTGATCGCGAGCGACATGCCGATCGGCGTACTCGTCCCGGACGGCACCGAAATCGAGGCGGTCGCGAACGGCCTCGCGGGCGCGCCCGGCGGTCGCGAGCACGAGATCGCCTGGGTACTGCGCCAGTTCAAGCGGCGCAAGGTCCGCAACGCGATCTGGCTGACCGCGGACGTGCACTACTGCGCCGCGCACCACTACGACCCGTCGCGCGCGTCGTTCACCGACTTCGACCCCTTCTGGGAACTGGTCGCCGGACCGGTCAACGCCGGCACGTTCGGGCCGAACGCGCTCGACCCGACGTTCGGGCCGAAGGTCGAGTTCGTCAAGGCGGCCGACTTTCCGAACCAGCCGCCGAGCGGCGGCAACCAGTTCTTCGGGCACGTCGACATCGACCCGCGCACCGGAGTCTTCACCGCGTCGCTGCGCGACCTGTACGGCACCGTTCTCTGGTCCAAGGACATCCACCCGGCCCGCTGAGGGCCCGTCGTACTCATCGGCCCCGGCGCCTGTGCGGGATGCCGCCCACCGGGGCCGGTGGGTACGACGCAGACTTCCGGGCCGCGACCGGTCAGACCCGCGAGTTGCCTGCCGCGAGCCGCTCAGCGGGACGGGTCGCGCCCGGCCCTTCCAACTGGGGCAGCACAACGGGCCGACCGTCTCGGCCAGCAGGCAGGCGGACTCGACCGCGAATCCGGGTGCACCGATCGTCCGGCACAACCCACCGGCTTCGCGGGCAAAGCGGTTGCTCTGCGGCATTAAGTTGGACCCTATGACCGCGTACCCCGAGAGCCGTCGCGACGACCTGGTCGAGACGCTGCACGGACACCAGATCGCCGACCCGTATCGCTGGCTGGAGGACCCCGACTCACCCGACACCCAGGACTGGGTCACTCGGCAGAACGCCTTCACGGAAGCCGAGCTCTCGACCTATCCGGTGCGCGCCTGGTTCCAGCGCACGATGTCCGCGATCCTCGCCCGGCCGCGCGCCGGCGTACCGGTGAAGAAGTCCGGCTGGTACTTCGTCGGCCGCAACGACGGCACCCAGGCGCAGGACGTCGTGTACGTCGCCGAGTCACTCGAAGAACTCGTCTCCGGCGGTCGGGTGCTGATCGACCCGAACACGCTGTCCGCGGACCGCACCGACTCGCTCGGCTCGTTCACCGTCAGCCAGGACGGCAAGTACTTCGCGTACGGCATCAACGAGAGCGGCAGCGACTGGACGACGTTCCGGCTGCTCGACATCGCCACCGGCACGCCCGTCGACGACACGGTGACAGAGGCCAAGTTCTGCGAGGCGGCGTGGATGCCGGACAGCTCGGCGTATCTCTACC
>NZ_SMKR01000049.1 GCF_004348725.1 Kribbella turkmenica | reverse complement strand
CAAGCAGGCCAGCCTCGAGGAGCTCGGTCAGCTGCACGAGCCGGCGCTGACCAAGGACGCCGTCGCCGGCCGGATCCGCCGCCTGCTGGCGATGGCCGACAAGCGCGCCGTCGACCTCGGCATCCCCAACACCGAGGCCAACCTCACCCCGGAGATGCTCGACCCGGCCTGACCGGATCGTTACCGACGGCCGCCCGCGCCGCACTCGTCGGGTTGGTTGGATTGCTCCCAGGGGGGTTTCCATCCGACGACAGGTGAGGACAGATGGGTACCCAGGAAGAAGAAGCCGCGGCACGCGCGGAGCTGGAGCGCGTCCGGACCGAGAACGCGATCAAGGCCATGCAGCGCGAAGAAGAGCTGCGGAAGCTGCGGGAGCAGGAAGGTCAGAGCTCCATGGTCGGGGACGCGCCCGCGGCCTGGCCGGACGGTGAGATGCAGGGTGCGCCGAGCACGCGGGACAAGGTTGCCGGCGCCCTGCGGGTCGGCAGGGCCGGGGACGCGGCGTTCGCGCGTGATCTGCTGAACTCCGGGCAGGTGCCGTTGAGCGGCGCCGAGGCACCGGTGGCCGGGGGCGACGGAGCGAGAGAGCAGAGCGGCGCCGGGCGGCACGTCGGGAAGCCTGCTCTCGGGCTCGGCTAGCACAGGCTGTCTCACAGTGCGGCGGCCTCCGGCGAGTCCTCGGGCGACTTCTCGGAGGCCGCCGTCCGGCGCATCGGCGGGGTCCGGTAGGCGGAAAGGGCGTGTACCAGCCGGTGGTCTGGTCTGGAACAGTCAGTGAGACGGCGGTGGTCTGCTGTGGACGGTACCAGTTGGCCGAGTGGGCTCTTGGGCTAGTGTTCGGGCTGTAGCGGCAGTGCTCGAAAGCTAGATCTGAGGAGACGCAGTCCCGTGACCGTTCGCGTAGGTATCAACGGCTTCGGCCGGATCGGCCGTAACTTCTTCCGCGCCGTGCAGGCGTCCGGTGCCGACATCGAGGTCGTCGCCGTCAACGACTTGACCGACAACGAGACCCTCGCTCACCTGCTGAAGTACGACTCGATCCTGGGCCGCTTCCCCGGTGAGGTCTCCGCGACCGAGGACGACATCACCGTCGCCGGTCACAGCATCAAGGCGTACGCCGAGCGCGACCCCGCGAACCTCAAGTGGGCCGACGTCGGCGCCGACGTGGTGATCGAGTCGACCGGCTTCTTCACCGACGCCACCAAGGCGAAGACGCACGCCGACAACGGCGCCAAGAAGGTCATCATCTCCGCCCCGGCGAAGAACGAGGACCTGACCGTGGTGATGGGCGTGAATCACGACCTGTACGACGCCGAGAAGCACACCGTGATCTCGAACGCGTCCTGCACCACCAACTGCATCGCCCCGCTGGCCAAGGTCCTGAACGACGCGTTCACGATCGAGCGCGGCCTGATGACCACGATCCACGCGTACACCCAGGACCAGAACCTGCAGGACGGCCCGCACAAGGACCTGCGTCGCGCCCGCGCCGCGGCCCTGAACATCGTGCCGACCTCGACCGGCGCCGCGAAGGCGATCGGCCTGGTGCTGCCGGAGCTCAAGGGCAAGCTGGACGGGTACGCGCTGCGCGTCCCGACCCCGACCGGGTCGGCCACCGACCTGACCGTCACCGTCGGCCGCGAGGTCACCGTCGACGAGGTCAAGGAGGCCTACAAGGCGGCCGCCGCCGAGGGCGCGCTGAAGGGCTACCTGACCTACACCGAGGACGAGATCGTCTCCACCGACATCGTCACCGACCCGGCGTCCTGCATCTTCGACGCGGGCCTGACCAAGGTGATCGGCAACCAGGTCAAGGTCGTCGGCTGGTACGACAACGAGTGGGGCTACTCCAACCGCCTCGTCGACCTGGTCAACCACGTCGGCGCCTCGCTCTGACACCTTCACTCGCGACAGCCTGCGTCCGGATCGGCCCGTTGCCGGCCCCGGGCGCAGGCCCATGCCTGAGCCGCAAGGATTGCTGAACTGTGAAGACCATCGAAGACCTCGGGGACGTGGCCGGCCTGCGCGTGCTGGTGCGCTCCGACCTGAACGTGCCGATCAAGGACGAGACGATCGGTGACGACGGCCGGATCCGGGCCAGCGTCCCGACGCTGGTGAAGCTGGCCAAGGCCGGCGCGAAGGTGATCGTCACCGCGCACCTCGGCCGGCCCAAGGGTCAGCCGAACCCGGAGTTCACCCTGGCCCCGGTGGCCAAGCGGCTCGGCGAGCTGCTGCAGCCGGAGGGCGTCCAGGTGCGCTTCGCCTCCGACGTGACCGGTGACAGCGCGCAGTCCGCGGTCCAGGACCTCGACGAGGGCGAGGTGCTGCTGCTCGAGAACGTCCGGTACGACGCGCGCGAGGAGAGCAAGGACGAGGACCAGCGCGACCAGCTGGCCGACGAGCTCGCGGCGCTGGCCGACGTGTTCGTCAGCGACGGCTTCGGCGTCGTGCACCGCAAGCAGGCCAGCGTGTACGACGTGGCCCGCAAGCTCCCGCACGCCGCCGGCGGCCTGGTGCTCGCCGAGGTCGACGTACTGAGAAAGCTGACCGAGAGCCCGGAGCGCCCGTACGTCGTCGTGCTCGGCGGCGCCAAGGTGTCCGACAAGCTCGCGGTGATCGACAACCTGCTGGCCAAGGCGGACAAGCTGCTGATCGGCGGCGGCATGGTCTTCACCTTCCTGAAGGCGCAGGGCCACGAGGTCGGCAAGAGCCTGCTCGAGGACGACCAGGTGGACACGGTCAAGGGCTACCTGGAGACCGCGAGGTCCAAGGGGGTCGAGATCGTGCTGCCGACCGACATCGTGGTCGCGCCCGAGTTCAAGGCCGACGCCCCGGCCACGGTGGTGGCCGCGGACGCGATCCCGGCCGACCAGCTCGGCCTGGACATCGGCCCGGAGTCCGGCAAGGCGTTCGCCGCCGAGATCGCCGGCGCGAAGACGGTGTTCTGGAACGGCCCGATGGGCGTGTTCGAGATGGCCGCGTTCGCCGGCGGAACGAAGGCGGTCGCGCAGGCGTTGACCGAGGTGGACGGCCTCAGCGTGGTCGGCGGCGGTGACTCGGCCGCGGCGGTTCGACAGCTAGGCTTCGCCGACGACGCGTTCGGGCACATCTCCACCGGTGGTGGCGCGTCGCTCGAATACCTGGAGGGCAAAGAGCTCCCGGGTCTCGCCGTACTGGAAGAGGACTGACACCCGATGGCTGACAGCACAGGTGCCCGGACGCCGTTGATGGCGGGCAACTGGAAGATGAACATCAACCACGTCGAGGCCGTGCACCTGGTGCAGAAGCTGTCGTGGACGCTGCAGGACAAGAAGCACGACTTCGAGCGGGTCGAGGTCGCGGTGCTGCCGCCGTTCACCGACCTCCGCAGCGTGCAGACCCTGGTCGACGGCGACCGGATGAAGATCAGGTACGGCGCCCAGGACGTGTCGAAGTACGACGCGGGCGCGTACACCGGCGAGATCTCGGCGGCGATGCTGGCCAAGCTCGGCTGCACCTACGTGCTGACCGGGCATTCCGAACGGCGCCAGTACCACCACGAGGACGACGCGCTGGTCAACGCCAAGACGGTGAAGGCGCTGGAGGCCGGGCTGACCCCGATCGTCTGTGTCGGCGAGGGCCTGGAGATCCGGAAGGCCGACGGTCACGTCGACCACTGCCTGGGGCAGCTGGACGCGGCGCTGGCCGGGCTGAAGCCGGACGACGTCCGCAAGCTCGTGATCGCCTACGAGCCGGTGTGGGCGATCGGCACCGGCGAGGTGGCCACCCCGGAGGACGCCCAGGAAGTGATCGCCGCGATCCGGAGCCGGATCGAGGAGACGATCTCACCGTCGGTGGCCGACTCGGTACGGATTCTTTACGGGGGGTCGGTGAAGATGGCCAGCGCAGGTGGCATCATGGCCCAACCGGATGTCGACGGCTGCCTGGTCGGAGGTGCGAGCCTTCAGGTGGACGAGTTCGCCGGTATCTGCCGTTACCTGGACCTTCAGTTAGGCTACTCCTCGTGATTCTCGCTTTCTCGATCGTCGTGATCGTCTGCAGCCTCATCCTCACGCTGCTCGTGCTCCTGCACAAAGGCCGCGGTGGCGGTCTGTCGGACCTGTTCGGTGGCGGTGTGTCGTCCAGCCTGGGCGGCTCCTCGGTCGCCGAGCGGAACCTGGACCGGATCACGATCGGTGTCGGCCTGATCTGGTTCGCCGCCATCGTCGCGCTCGGCCTGCTCTACAAGCTCGGCTGAGGGGGATAGGTTCCCGTGGCTGGTGGTGGCAGTGCGATTCGCGGCAGCCGGGTCGGTGCGGGCCCGATGGGCGAGGCGGAGCGCGGCGACACCGCGCCCCGGCAGCGCATCGTGTTCTTCTGCGCCAACGGGCACGAGACTGCGACGGTGTTCGCGGTCGAGGCCGCCATCCCGGAGGCGTGGGACTGTCCGCGGTGCGGTCTGCCGACCAGCACCGACGTGAACAACCCGCCCCCGCCGCCGAAGATCGAGCCCTACAAGACGCACCTGGCGTACGTGAAGGAGCGGCGCAGCGAGCAGGAGGCGGCCGAGATCCTCGAGGAGGCGCTGGAGAAGCTCCGCGCCCGGCGCGCCCGCGGCGAGGTCATCTTCTGAGCATGGAACGCAACGGCCCGGACCAGCTAGGTCCGGGCTGTTCGTATTTCAGGCCCGCCGGGCGAACAGCCGGTTGAGCTCGGCCTGCGGGATCTGGCCGGCGGCGAAGTCGATCGTGCCGGTGGTCAGCAGCTCCTGCGCCGCCCGCCGGACCAGGCCGAGGGCGGCGCGCGCGATGCTGCCGCCGAGGCTGACCCGGGTGACGCCGGCGGACCGCAGGTCTCCGACGGTGAGCGTCGAGGTGCCCAGCCCGAGTACGACGTTGAGCGGCCCGGAGATCTCGCGGACGAGCAGACGGATCGCGTCGACGTCGTCGACCCCGGGCACGTACAGACAGTCGGCCCCGGCCTCGCGGAAGCGGTTGGCCCGGTCGATGGAGTCCGCGAGGGGCGCCGGCGTCCTGAGGAGCCGGCCATCCGTGCGGGCGGTGAGCACGAAGTCGGGCCCGGCGGCCTCCCGGGCGGCGACGATCCGCTCGACCGCGAGCTCGACGTCGTACAGCTCCCGCCCGTCGTAGTCCTCGACGTTCCCACCGGCGAGCCCCGCTTCCCGGGCGAGCGCGATGGTCTCGGCCACCGCCGACGGTTCCGCGCCGTACCCGTCCTCGAGGTCGCCGTTCACCGGTACGCCGCTCGCCGCGGTGATCTCCTGGACCCGCGCGAACATGTCGTCCCGCGACACGGACGGCGCACCGTCGGGAAGGGTGTGGTCACCCTTGCCGAGGGAGAACGCGATGCCCGCGCTGGTGGTCGCGATCGCCGGGAATCCGGCATCGGCCAAAACGACGGCGCTCCCAGCGTCCCAGGCGTTCGGCATGACGAAGAATCCGGTGTGCAGCTCGCGAAACGTCATACCGGTCATCCTCGCAGCCGGACCGTTCGGCGCCGGCCGAAGGATCAGCGGCCGCCGACCACCCGGTTCACCGCGGCCTCGCCTTCCGGTGCCGTTGGTGTCCAGCGCCGCTCGTGCCGCCTTCAGATCCGCGTCCGGTGACGCCGGTGAGGCTGAGAAGGCTTCAGTCGGCGGCGTTCCTGCTCAGGTGCGTGGTGCCCGGATGCTGCTGGGAATCTCTCCCGCAGAAGCCTCGTCGAGCAGCCACAGGGTGCGGTTGAGACCCGTCACCCCGGCAGCGGGGATCTGCAGCCGGCCGGTGCCGGCCAGGGCCAGCCGGACCGCCTTCGCCTTGTCCGCGCCGGACACGACGAACCAGACCTCGTGCGCCCGGTTCAGCGCCGGGAACGTGAGCGAGGTCCGGGTCGGCGGCGGCTTGGGGGCGCCGTGCACCGCGATCGACGAGACGTCCTCGGCGTGCAGCCCGGCGTGCTCGGGAAAGAGCGACGCAACGTGCCCGTCCGGCCCGACCCCGAGCAGCAGTACGTCGAACGTCGGCACGCCGTCGCGATCACCGGCACCGACCGCCTTGGCCAGCGCGTCCGCGTACGCCGCCGCGGCCGCCTCGGCACCCTGACCGGTGTCGGCCGGCATCGGGTGGACCCGGGCAGGGTCGACGTCCACATGGTCGAGCAGCGCTTCCCGTGCCTGCGTCTCGTTGCGCTCCGGGTCGCCCGCCGGCAGGAACCGCTCGTCACCCCACCAGAACTCGACCCGCCGCCAGTCGATCGCGCTGCGGGCCGGCGACTCGGCGACCGCCCGGTAGACGACCGCGGCGACCCGGCCGCCGGTCAGTACGACCTGCGCGACCCGGCCGCTGCTCTGAACGTCGACCAGCCGGGTGATCAGCCGGGCCGCGACGGCGTGGGCCAGGCCCTCGGCGTCGCGGTTGACCAGGATCGACGGAGAGCTCATGAGCGCCCCGCCACCCTCTTACCCGTGCTCTTCTTGGCCGCGCTCTTCTGACCCGCCGCCTTCTTCGCCGCGGACTTCTTGGCGGCCGTCCGCTTCGCGGTGGCCTTCGTGGTGGTCGTCTTCGCCACCGCCTTCTTCACCGCGGCCCTCTTCGCGGCGCTGGTCTTCGGCTCGGCCTTGCCGTTGGTGCTGTCGGCGGTCGCCGTCCGGTTCGCCGCCGCGGTCGCCGCGGTCTGCGCCGACCGGCGATCGGCCGCGCTGACCTTCTTCTCGTCGGCCGGCATGCCCTCCCGCTCGACCATGCACGCCAGCGTGTGCGCGTACACGTCGTCGGGGTCGAGCCGCCGCAGTTCCTCGCTGAGCAGTTCGGACGTCGTCCGCCGCTTCAGCGCCACCGGGCGATCCGGCTGACCGGGAACGCTGAACGTCGCGACCGCGCCGTCCGGACGGGTCAACGAGATCGGCCCGGTCGGCGTGAACAACCTCGCCGCGGTGATCCCCGGGCCACGCGACGTCTTCTGCTCGACCGCGACACCGAGCCGCTGCTGCAGCCAGGCCGCCAGCAGGTCGGCACTCGGGTTGCCCTTGGCCGACACGACCTCGGCACCGGTGACCTTCGTCGGGTACTGGTCGAGGGCCGCGGCCATCAGCGCACGCCACGGGGTCAGCCTGGTCCAGGCGAAGTCCGTGTCGCCGGGCTGGTAACCCTCCGCCCGCGCACTGAAGTCGACCGACGCACGACGGGTCGCGGCCGCGTCGGTGACCCGGCGGCGACCGAGCCGGCCGAGCGCGTCCTCGGCCGGGACCTTCGGACCGCCGCCCGGCCACCAGACGATGACCGGGGAGTCGGGCAGCAACAGGGGAGTGACCACGGACTCCGGCACCTTCGCCAGCTCGCCGTGCAGCCGCAGCAGCACGGCCTCACCCGGGATGCCTTCGCCCACCCGCACCTCGGCGTCCAGGCCGGACGACGAGGCCCGGCCGGGACGCAGGATCGCGACCAGGACGCGGGACGGGTGCTCGCGACCGGCCTCGTTCGCGGCCTTCATCGCGTCGTGGTGGGACGCCTCGTCGACCACCACCACGATGGTGCCGACCATGCCCATCGCCGGCGAGCCCGCGTTCCGGCGGGCGCGCAGCAGCGCCGAGGCGATCTCGCTCGAGGTCGTGTCGGTCAGATCGATGATCATGGCCGCCTCCAGGCGCGTCCGTCGCGGGCGAGCATCTCGTGGGCGGAGTCCGGGCCCCAACCGCCGGACGCGTACTGCTCCGGCGTGCCGTGCGCGGCCCAGTAGCCGATCACCGGGTCGAGGATCTTCCAGCCCAGCTCGACCTCGGTGTGCTGCGGGAACAGCGGCGGGTCGCCGAGCAGGACGTCGAGGATCAGCCGCTCGTACGCCTCCGGTGAGCTCTCGGTGAAGGAGCCGCCGTACGCGAAGTCCATGTTCACGTCGCGGATCTCCATCGCGGTGCCGGGCACCTTGGCGCCGAACCGCATGGTGATGCCCTCGTCCGGCTGGATCCGCAGCACCAGCGCGTTCTGGCCGAGTTCCTCGGTCGCGGTCTTGCTGAACGGCAGGTGCGGCGCGCGCTTGAACATGACCGCGACCTCGGTGACCCGGCGGCCGAGCCGCTTGCCGGTGCGCAGGTAGAACGGGACGCCGGCCCAGCGGCGCGTGTCCACGTCCACCCGGAGCGCCGCGAACGTCTCCGTCGCGGAGTCCGGCGGGATCGCGTCCTCCTGCAGGTAACCCTTCACCTTGACACCGCCGGCCCAGCCGGGCGCGTACTGGCCGCGGGCGGTGTGCAGGTCGAGGCGTGCGGGCAGCTTCACGGCCGCGAGCACCTTCTTCTTCTCCTGCCGTAGCGACCAGGCGTCGAAGCTGACCGGCTCCTCCATCGCCACCAGCGCGAGCAGCTGGAGCAGGTGGTTCTGGATCACGTCGCGGGCCGCGCCGATGCCGTCGTAGTACCCGGCCCGGCCGCCGATCCCGATGTCCTCGGCCATGGTGATCTGGACGTGGTCGACGTAGTGGCTGTTCCACACCGGCTCGAACATCGAGTTGGCGAACCGCAGCGCCAACATGTTCTGCACGGTCTCCTTGCCCAGATAGTGGTCGATCCGGAACACCGCCTCCGGCGGGAAGACCGACTCGACCACCTGGTTCAGCTCACGGGCGCTCTTCAGGTCGTGACCGAACGGCTTCTCGATCACCACCCGCCGCCACGAACCGGGGACCTCGTCGGTCAGCCCGTGCTCGGACAGCTGCCGGACGACCTCGGGGAACAGGCCGGGCGGGATGGACAGGTAGAACGCGTGGTTGCCGCCGGTGCCGCGGTTCACGTCCAGCTCGTCCACGGTCTCCCGCAGCCGCTTGAACGCCTCGTCGTCGGTCAGGTCGCCCGGCACGAACCGGAAGCCCTCGGCCAGCTGCTGCCAGACCTCCTCGCGGAACGGGGTCCGGGCGTGCTCCTTCACCGAGTCGTGCACGATCTGGGCGAAGTCCTGGTTCGTGTAGTCGCGCCGGGCGAAGCCGACCAGGGCGAAGCCCGGCGGCAGCAGCCCCCGGTTCGCCAGGTCGTACACCGCCGGCATCAGCTTCTTGCGGGCCAGGTCCCCGGTGACCCCGAAGATCACCAGGCTGCACGGCCCGGCGATCCGCGGTAGCCGCCGGTCCTGCGGATCCCGCAGCGGGTTGACCGGGCCGGTCGGCTCTGCGTCGAGCTCAGCGGTCATCAGCCGCGTCCCTCCGAGACTTGTCTTAGTTGCCGAACAGGGACAGGAGTTGCTGTACGCCGTTCGCGGGGTCGGTCAGGTTGAGCCGCAGGACCGGGCGGCCGCGCTCGGCCAGCACGTTCGCGTCACCGGCCGCCTGGGCCGAGATCAGCGTGCCGAACGTGAACGGCCGGTCGGGGATCTCCACGTCCTCGGGGTGTGCCGCGGTGATCTGCAGGAACACGCCCTCCGGGTGGCCGCCCTTGTGGTACTGGCCGGTGGAGTGCAGGAACCGCGGACCCCAGCCGAAGGTCACCGGGCGGCCCGTCCGGGTCGCCAGCGCCGGCCGGAGCCCGGCCAGCGAGGCGTCCCGCTCGGAGTCCAGGTACGCCATCACGGCCAGGTAGCTCTTCTCGTCGAGCTTGCCGAGCAGAACGTCGACCGCGCCCTGGAGCGAGTCGACGCCGTCCAGCAGTCCCTCGGAACCACGGACCTCGACCGCGCCGTCGGTGAACGCCGCCGGCTCGGGCTCGGGCTGTGCGTCGAGCAGGCCACGCGCGGCCTGCTTCGCGCTCTCCACGTCCGGCTGGTCGAACGGGTTGATTCCCAGCAGGTAGCCGGCCACCGCGGTCGCCGTCTCCCACAGCAGGAACTGGCCACCGAGCGAACCGGTGGTGACGACCGTCGGCGTGCCGGAGGCGACGCTCGCCGAGCTGGTGTCGGCCGCGAGCAGCGCGTGCACAAGGTCACCCGCACCGCTGTGCAGCTCGGGCGCCTCCAGGCTCTCCACGGCGACCGGCAGTACGCCGGTGCCGTTCTTGCCGGTGCTCTCCGCGATCAACTGCTCGGCCCAGTCGGGGAAGCCGACGATCGACGAGCCGCCGGAGGCGATGACCACCTTGTCGCGGCCCGGGCTGGCCGCCAGGACGGCGCCGAGGACGAGCGCCGGGTTCGACGCGTCGTCGGCCTGCAGCGCGGGAGCCGCCTCGGCGGCCTGGTCGAGCAGCTCGGCCACGTCCGCACCGGCCAGCGCCGACGGGACCAGACCGAACGCCGTCAGCGCGCTGTAGCGGCCGCCGACGTGCGGGTCGGCCAGGAACGTCTTGCGGTAGCCCTCGTCGGCGGCCAGCTTCTCGAACGGCGACCCCGGGTCGGTCACCACGACGATCCGCCCGGCCGGGTCGATCCCGGCGTCGGTGAACGCCTTGACGAACGCCCGCCGGTGGCTGTCGGTCTCGACCGTGCCACCGGACTTGCTGGACACCACCACGACCGTCCTCCGCAGGTCTCCGGCCAGCGCCCGGCCGACCACGCTCGGGTCGGTGGAGTCCAGTACGACCAGGTCCACCCCGGCGGTCCGGGTGATCACCTCGGGCGCCAGCGACGAGCCCCCCATGCCGGACAGCACGATCCGGTCCAGGCCCTCGGACCGCAGGTCGGCCTGCAGGGCCTCGATCTCGGCCAGCAGCGGGCGCGACGACTCGTGCAGGTCGACCCAGTTCAGCCGGATGGCCGACTCGGACTCGGCCTCCGGACCCCACGTGGTGGCGTCCTTGGCCGCGATCCGGGAGGCGACCTTCTCGTCGACCAGCTGGTCGACGACCTCGCGCCAGCCTTCGCCGTACGCGTTGACAGTCAGCTCGGTCACTTGGCGGCACCCTTCAGGGCCGCGGTGACGGTGTCCTGCAGCTCCGACCAGGACGCGGCGAACTTGGCCACGCCCTCGTCCTCGAGCACCTGCACGACCTCGTCGTAGGAGATGCCCAGCTTCTCCAGGTCGGCGATCACCTTGCGGTCGGCCTCGTAGTCGCCGCGGACGGTGTCACCGGTGACCTCGCTCTGCTCGGCGGCCGCCCTGATCGTTGCCTCGGGCATCGTGTTGACCACGCCCCGGGTGACCAGGTTGTCGACGTACAGGGTCGGCGGGTACGCCGGGTCCTTCACGCCGGTCGACGCCCACAGCGGCCGCTGCGGCTTGGCGCCGGCGGACTCGAGCTCACGCCAGCGGTCGGAGGAGAAGATCTCCTCGTACGCCTGGAACGCCAGCCGGGCGTTGGCGATCGCGGCCTTGCCTTTCAGCGCCTTCGCTGCGTCCTCGGAGGCGGTGCCGGCGAGAGCGTCCAATCGCTTGTCCACCTCGGTGTCGACCCGGCTGACGAAGAACGACGCGACGCTGGCCAGCTTGGTCACGTCGTGCCCGTTCTCGATCGCCTTCTCCACGCCGGACAGGAACGCGTCCGCGACCGCCTTGTAACGGTCGAGGGAGAAGATCAGCGTCACGTTCACGCTGATGCCCGCTGCCAGCGTCTCGGTGATCGCCGGCAGGCCCTCCTTGGTGGCCGGGATCTTCACGAACACGTTGTCGCGGCCGACGGTCTCCCACAGCTCCTTGGCCTGGGAGATCGTCTTCTCGGTGTCCCGCGCCAGGCCGGGCTCGACCTCGATCGAGACCCGGCCGTCGACGGTGTCGGTGGCGTCGTACACCGGCTTGAACAGGTCCGCCGCGTCCCGGACGTCGTCGGTGGTGATGGCCCGGATGGCCTCGTCGGTCGAGGCCCCCTCGGCCGCCAGCCGGGACACCTGCTCGGCGTACGCGTCGGCGTCGGAGATCGCCTTGGCGAAGATCGTCGGGTTGGTGGTCACCCCGCTGACGTGCGAGTCGTGGATCAGCGTCTCCAGGCCGCCGCTGGTCAGCCGCTGCCGGGAGAGGTCGTCGAGCCAGATGGAGACACCCGCGTCGGCGAGTGCTTTCAAGCGATCGTTCATGTCCGAAGCCCTCCGAATGTTCTGTTGTGGTGTTGTCAGTTGCGCTCGTTGGTGGCGTCGGCGTCCGGGTCGGCGCTCACCGCCGGGTCGTCGCCGGGGCCGATCCCGCCCGCCGGACGGCGGCCGGCCGGGACCCCGGAGCCGCCGAGTTCCGCGGCGGCGGCGATGCTGTCCTTGGCGGCCTGGACGACGGCGTCGGCGGTGATGCCGAACTCGTCGTACAGGACCTTGTAGTCGGCGGAGGCGCCGAAGTGCTCCAGGCTCACGCTGCGGCCGGCGTCGCCGACGACCTCGCGCCAGCCCAGCGCGACCCCGGCCTCGACCGAGACCCGCGCCCGGACCTGCGGCGGGATGACCGAGTCGCGGTACGCGTCGTCCTGCTCGTCGAACCACTCCCGCGAGACCATCGACACGACCCGGGCCTTGATGCCCACGCCGGCCAGCTTGTTCCGGGCCTCGACCGCCAGCTGCACCTCGGAGCCGGTGCCGATCAGCACCACGTCCGGCGTGCCGTCGGTGTCGAGCAGCGTGTAGCCGCCCTTCCTGACGTTCTCCGTGGTGGCGAAACCGTCCGTGCCGCGCGGGAAGACCGGCACGTTCTGCCGGGTCAGCGCCAGGCCGGCCGGGCGGTCGGTGTGCTCCAGGATCGCGGCCCACGCGGCCGCGGTCTCGTTCGCGTCGCCGGGCCGGACGACGTCCAGGCCGGGGATCGCCCGCAGCGCCGCGAGGTGCTCGATCGGCTGGTGGGTCGGCCCGTCCTCGCCGAGGCCGATCGAGTCGTGCGTCCACACGTAGGTGACCGGCAGCTTCATCAGCGCGGCCAGCCGGACGGCCGGCCGCATGTAGTCGCTGAAGACCAGGAACGTGCCGCCGTACGGGCGGGTGCCGCCGTGCAGTGCGATGCCGTTGAGGATCGAGCCCATGCCGTGCTCGCGGATGCCGAAGTGCAGGACCCGGCCGTACTCGTCGCCCTGGAACTCCTTGGTGGAGAACTCGGCGGGGATGAACGACGGCTGGCCCTTCGGGGTGGTGTTGTTCGAGCCGGCCAGGTCGGCGGAGCCGCCCCAGAGCTCGGGCAGGCCCGGCGTCAGCTTGGTCAGCACCTCGCCGGAGGCCGCCCGGGTCGCGACGCCCTTCGCGTCGGCGTCCCAGCTCGGCAGCGCGTCCTTCCAGCCGGCCGGGAGCTCCCGGTTCTCCAGCCGCGCGAACAGCTCGGCCCGCTCCGCGTTCGCGGCCTTCCAGTCCTCGAACCGGATCTGCCACTCGTCCTGGGCGGCCTTGCCGCGCTCCAGCGCCTTGCGGGTGTGCGCGATCACCTCGTCGGCGACCTGGAAGGTCTGCTCCGGGTCCCAGCCGAGCACCTTCTTGGTCGCGGCCACCTCCTCGGCGCCGAGGGCCGAGCCGTGGATCTTGCCGGTGTTCTGCTTGTTCGGGGCCGGCCAGCCGATGATCGTGTGCAGCCGGATGAAACTCGGCTTGTCGGTGACCGCGCGGGCCGCCTCCAGGGCGTCGTACAGGGCCTGGACGTCCTCCTCGTAGCCGGTGCCGCCCGCGGTCCAGTCGACGGTCTGGACGTGCCAGCCGTACGCCTCGTAGCGAGCCGCCACATCCTCGGAGAACGCGATGTCGGTGTCGTCCTCGATGGAGATCTTGTTGGCGTCGTAGATCACCGTCAGGTTGCCGAGCTTCTGGTGGCCGGCCAGCGAGGACGCCTCGGACGAGACGCCTTCCTCGAGGTCGCCGTCGGAGGCGACCACGTAGATCTGGTGGTCGAACAGGCTCTCGCCCTTCGGCGTCTCCGGGTCGAACAGACCGCGCTCACGCCGGGCCGCCATCGCCATGCCGACCGCGTTGCCGACACCCTGGCCGAGCGGACCGGTGGTGGTCTCGACACCCTTGGTGTGGCCGTGCTCCGGGTGGCCCGGGGTCAGGCTGCCCCAGGTCCGCAGCGCCTTCAGGTCGTCCAGCTCGAGGCCGAAACCGGCCAGGTACAGCTGGATGTACAGGGTGAGGCTGGAGTGGCCCGCCGAGAGGACGAACCGGTCGCGGCCGGCCCACGTCGGGTCGGCCGGGTTGTGCCGCATCACCTTCTGGAACAGCAGGTACGCCGCCGGCGCCAGGCTCATCGCCGTACCGGGGTGGCCGTTCCCGACCTTCTCGACCGCGTCCATCGCGAGCACCCGCACGGTGTCGACCGCGCGCTGGTCGAGCTCGGTCCATTCAAGCTTGGGGCTGGTCTTCTCCGTCACGCCGGCGGCGCTCCTCTCGATGGCTGCGAAACTCCGTCTGGTCAGCGTCGAAGGGATCGCTCCGCAGCTACCGGCCGGTCGCGATCGCGCCCCCGCGCATCACCGTGAGCGAGCCTACTCGCCCGGGCGTCCGGCGCCTTCCACAGTCTCCGAACCCGGACCGCGGCGTGGTTGTTCCCGGCGTCTCCCACGTCACACCGGTGACTCACCGAGGGGGGTGGCAAACCCCTCCTACGGGGCGTCGTAGACTGTCGAACCGTCAGCGCCGGACGTCCGGCGTCAATCCACTGAGTTCGAGGTGTTCGTGACGGCCGTCGACCCGCGTCCAGCCGCGACGACGTCGTACCCGACGCAGATGCCGGACGGCACCGCAGTTCCGCGTCCGTCGGTGCGCGACGTGGTGAAGGCGTACGTCGGTCTGACCAAGCCGCGCATCATCGAGCTGCTGCTGATCACCACCGTGCCGGTGATGTTCCTGGCCGCCGGGGGAGTGCCGGAGCTCGGCGTCGTCGCCGCCACCCTGGTCGGCGGCATCCTGGCGGCCGGCAGCGCGAACACGATCAACTGCGTGCTCGACCGCGACATCGACGAGCAGATGCGCCGGACCAGGCGCCGCCCGCTGCCCCGGCACGCGGTCAGCCCGCGCTCGGCGACCGTCTTCGGCATCGTCCTCGGCATCCTGGCGACCCTGGAGCTCGGCCTCTTCGTCAACTGGCTGTCGTCGGTCCTCGCACTCGCCGCCAATGCCTTCTACGTGTTCGGCTACACGATGGTGCTCAAGCGCCGGACCGTGCAGAACATCGTCTGGGGCGGGATCGCCGGCTGCTTCCCGACCCTGATCGGCTGGACCGCGGTCACCAACGAGCTGGCCTGGACGCCGTTCGTGCTGTTCGGGGTGGTGTTCTTCTGGACGCCGCCGCACACCTGGGCGCTGGCCATGCGCTACCGCGAGGACTACGCGTCGGTCGACGTACCGATGCTTCCGGTGGTCGCCACCCCCGTCGCCACCGCCCGTCAGATCATGGCGTACTCGGTCGTCATGGTGGCCACGTCGATCGCTCTCTGGCCGATCGCCGACACCGGTTTCGTCTACCCGCTGGCCGCGATCGCGCTCGGCGTGCTGTTCCTCCGCGAGGCCCGCGGGCTGTTGCTCAGGGCGCACACCGGCGCCGAGGGCGCGGCCCTGCGGCCGATGCGGTTGTTCCACTTCTCGAACATCTACCTGGCCCTGCTCTTCATCGCCGCGGCCGTCGATCCGCTGCTGCACTGAGCGTCGCCCTGCCTGCGCGGGGAGTCTTCCCGTTGACCTGGTCGTGATCTGGTGTTGCGATGTCAGGGTCTGTGGAGGGGGATCCACGTCTGGGGAGACGCAAATGATGGGGGTTCGCAGTGGGGGTACGAACACGTCTGGCCGCGGTCGCAGCGCTGGCACTCGCCGGATCCGTGCTGGTGGCCGCACCGGCCGAAGCAGGCAGTACGAAGTACCGCACCACGGTCAAGCCGGTCGTCTCCGGCCTGGACAGTCCACGCGGTGTCGCCACCTTCGGCGGGAAGATCGTCTACAGCGTCGGCGACGGCTCGGTCTACGAGGCCTGGGCGCACAACGGCCACGTGATCCGCAAGCTCGGCCAGGTGCCGGGTGGATTCGCACCGGCGATCGACACCAGCAAGTGGGGCGTGACCTACGCCCTGACCGGCGCCGGCGGGGAGCCGGGCGCCCCGCTGCCTCCGGGCGGCGCGACACTGTACAAACTGCGGCCCGGCAAGGCGCCGCTGAAGATCGCCGACATCGGCAAGTACCAACTGAAGGATCCGGACCCGTACAACACCGAGGGTCCGGCGACCGAGTCCAACCCGTTCGGGGTGGCCGCACTGAAGGACGGCACCGTCCTGGTGGCGGACGCGGCCGGCAACGACCTGCTCCGGGTCTGGCCGAACGGCTACGTCAAGACCGTCGCCCGGCTGAAGCCGCGCACGGTCACGGTTCCCGCCGGCCTCGGCGCGGAGGCGCCACCGGCCGGGACGAGGATGCCGGCCGAGGCCGTCGCCACCTCGGTGACGGTCGGCTCGGACGGCTACTGGTACGTCGGTGAGCTCAGGGGCTTCCCGGCCACGCCGAAGACGTCCCAGATCTGGCGGATCAAGCCCGGTTCGTACGGCGCGGTCTGCGACCCTGCCAACCCGTACAAGGGCCGGTGCACCCGGTACGCCGACGGCTACACGTCGATCGTCGACCTGGCCGGCGGACCGGCCGGAACCCTCGCGGTCGTTGAGCTGGCGAAGGTGAGCTGGCTGAAGTGGGAGATGGGTGGCTCGCCGATCGGCTCGCTCTACCTCCAGTTCCGCGGCAGGCACCACAAGGCCGGGTACAAGCTGGAGCTTGCGCCGGGGAAGCTGACACTGCCCGGCGGGACGGCGATCAGCAGTAGAGGCAAGGTCTACGTCTCGTCACCATTGTTCGGCCCAGGGGCCGTCCAGCAGGTCGTGGCGAAGCGTTGAGAGCAACCCGGGGCGTCAGGTCTACTCACCGGACCAGGCGTCCCGGGTCTCGGCCGGGCTAGGTGGCCGGCGTGCCGCGTTCGCCGTACACGGCGGTGACCAGGGCGATCAGCACCGCGGCGAAGAACATGTGGATCAGCACCAGGACCCAGGGGAGTCCGGTGAAGTACTGCGTGAAGCCGACGACCCCCTGGAGCAGTTCCATCGCGAGCAGCCAGGCGGCCAGTTTCCGCAGCGTCCGCGAGGTCGCCGTCACCCGGGTCGCGATCACCAGCGCGATCGTGATCCCCAGCAAGCCGAACACCACGTCCGCGTGCAACTGGCTGATCAGCTCCTCGTCGAACCCGTTCCGGCCGGTCTCCGGATCGCCTGAGTGCGGGCCGGCCCCGGTCACCAAGGTGCCGAGGGCAACGGCCAGCCAGACCGCGACGACACTGGCGGTGGCGAGCGCCCGGACGACCGGGGGAGTGTGCGGGTACGGGCTCGTCCGCGACCGGCGCATCATCGACACGGTCAGCGTGATGATGATCGGTGAGACCAGGAAGTGTGCCGACACGATCCACGGGTTCAGCCCGGTCAGCACGCTGATGCCGCCGATGATCGCCTGCAGCGGGACACCGAGCGCGGCCGCGGTCGCCAGCCGGCGCAGGTCCTTGCGCACCGGGCGGTACCGCATCACCACCAGCCAGGTCCCGATCGCGACGATCGCGACCACGAACCCGAGCATCCGGTTGCCGAACTCGATCGCACCGTGCATGCCGAGCTCGCCGTGCGGCACGTACGACTCGTCGGTGCACTGCGGCCAGGTCGGGCAGCCGAGGCCGGAGCCGGTCAGCCGGACCAGTCCGCCGGTCAGCACGATGCCGATGTTCGCGACCACGGACGCCCAGCCCCAGCGCCGTACGACGTCCAGGCTCGGCTCCGGCACCAGACGCCAGAAGCCGCTGACCGGTGCAGTCTCTTGGGGTGGGGTTTCCGTGGTCATCACCGGCACACTCTAAAGAAGCGCTCGCTCAGTCCCACCGGAAGGTCCGGGAGACCAGGTATCCGAGGACCACCGCCCACAGCGCCAGCGAGAGTGCCGCGGCCCATGGGATGACACCTTCGACGGTCGCGTTCGCCAGCCCGTTGGCCAGCGCGGCACTCGGCAGCAGCCGGACGACGCCCTGCAGGCCGGCCGGATACTCGTCGACCGGCGTGAGGATCGCACCACCGACCAGCAGCAGGAGGTACAGCAGGTTCGCCGCGGCCAGCGTCGCCTCCGCCCGCAGCACGCCGGCCATCAGCAGGCCGAGCGACCCGAACGCGGCCGTGCCGCACAGGACCATCAGCACGACCCCGAGAACGGCGTCGACGCCGCCGGCCGGGTCCCAGCCGAGTGCGAATCCCGTGCCGGCCAGGACCGCGAGCTGGATCAGCTGGACCGCGAGCACCGCACCGATCTTCCCGGCCAGCAGACCGGTCCGGGACAGGGGGGACGCGCCGAGCCGCTTGATCACCCCGTACCGCCGTTCGAAGCCGGTCGCGATCGCCAGCGAGGTGAACGACGACGACAGGACGGCCAGCCCGAGCACCCGCGGGACGGCGTCGTCGATCGGTGCGCCGTCCCCCAATGGGAGGCGGTTGCCGAGTCCCGTCCCGCCCAGCAGGAGCAGGAGACCGAGCGGGATCACCAGCGCCAGCAGGAGCTGCTCGCCGTTGCGGATCAGCAGCCGGAACTCCATCCGCGCATGCGCCAGCACCTTGCGTGGCCAGGGTGCGCTCCCCGGCCGCGGGGAGTAGGTGGCAGTCGTCATCGGGTTTCCCGCTTCGGTGGCGCGGTGAGGGCGAGATAGACGTCCTCGAGTGACTTGGTGTGGTGCTCGGTGAGCTCGTCGGGGGAACCGGAGGCGATCACCTTGCCGGCGGACACCACGTGCACCTGGTCGGACAGTTGCTCGGCCTCGTCCATCGCGTGGGTTGTCAGGACGACGGTCACGCCGTCGTCGCGCAGGTCGCGGATCAACTGCCAGATCTCCCGGCGGCCGTGCGGGTCGAGCCCGGTCGTCGGCTCGTCCAGGAAGGCGACCTCCGGCCGGCCGACGATCGCCAGCGCGAACGAGAGCCGCTGCTTCTGGCCGCCCGACAACCGCCGGTACGGCGTCCGTCCACAGGTCCCGAGGTCGAGGCGCTCGACCAGGGCCGGGATGTCGAGCGGGTGGGTGTGCAGGGTGGCGACGTACCGGAGCATCTCGAGGGCGCGGACGCCGGACCAGGCGCCGCCCTCCTGGAGCATCACGCCGATCCGCGGCATCAGCGCGTCGTGGTCGGCGACCGGGTCCAGTCCGAGCACCCGGACCCGGCCGGAGTACGGCCGGCGGAAGCCCTCGCAGCTCTCCACGGTGGTGGTCTTGCCGGCTCCGTTGGGGCCGAGCACGGACGCCACCGTGCCGCCGGTTACGGTGAGACTGAGACCGTTCACCGCGGCCTTCTCGCCGTACCGCACGACGAGGTTGTCGATCTCCACCGCGACTGGCACAACCGCAGTCTAGGGAACGCCCCGGAGTGACCTCGCTCACGGTCGGGTCCCCGGTCCCGCGTGGTGGCGGGAACCGGTTAGGCAACCCTTATTTGAAGGGCCCCGGGAATTACGCGACACTGATGTTGTGAAAAATCCTGCGACGAACGGACCTGTGCCCGCGGGCACGTCCGTGGCGCGGGACGAGTCCACCCGGGACCGGGTCGCCCGCTCGATCCTCACCAACGGTCCGTCCAGCGCCGCGGTCCTCGCGGAGCGCCTGGAGCTGACCCCGGCGGCGGTCCGCCGCCACCTCGACCACCTGCTCGAGGAGGGTCTGGTCGAGTCCCGCGAGGAGCGTGTCTACGGCCCCCGCGGCCGCGGCCGTCCCGCGAAGGTCTTCGTGCTGACCGACACCGGCCGGCACGCGTTCCACCAGGCGTACGACGACCTGGCGGCCACCGCGCTGCGGTTCATCGCCGAAGCCGGCGGTGACCAGGCGGTCGCGGAGTTCGCCCGGCGGCGGGTCGCCGAGGTGGAGCAGCGGTACCGGGAGCTGGTGGACGCGGCCCCGGAGGACAAGAAGGCGGAGGTGCTCGCCCAGGTTCTCACCGCGGACGGCTACGCGGCGTCCACGGCGAAGGCCGCGCACGGAGAGCAGCTCTGCCAGCACCACTGCCCGGTCGCACACGTGGCCGAGCAGTTCCCCCAGCTGTGCGAGGCGGAGACCGAGGTGTTCGCGCGACTCCTCGGCAAGCACGTCCAGCGGCTGGCCACCATCGCCCACGGCGACGGTGTCTGCACGACGCACATCCCCGGTGAAGTACCGGTTGCCCCTGTATCCCACGGCGAATCTGCGAGGACTGCACGATGACGCAAACCGCTCACCCCGAACTGGAAGGTCTCGGCAACTACCAGTACGGCTGGGCCGACTCCGACGCCGCCGGCGCGGTCGCCCAGCGCGGCCTCAGCGCCGACGTGGTGCGGGGCATCTCCACCCTCAAGAACGAGCCGGAGTGGATGCTCGACCTGCGCCTGAAGGGTCTCAAGCTCTTCGACCGCAAGCCGATGCCGTCGTGGGGTGCCGACCTGTCCGGGATCGACTTCGACAACATCAAGTACTTCGTCCGCTCCACCGAGAAGCAGGCGACCAGCTGGGACGACCTGCCGGCGGACATCAAGAACACCTACGACAAGCTCGGCATCCCCGAGGCGGAGAAGCAGCGCCTGGTCGCCGGCGTCGCGGCGCAGTACGAGTCCGAGGTCGTCTACCACCAGATCCGCGAGGACCTGGAGGCCCAGGGCGTCATCTTCCTGGACACCGACACCGGCCTGCGCGAGCACCCGGAGCTGTTCAAGGAGTACTTCGGCTCCGTCATCCCGGTCGGCGACAACAAGTTCGCCTCGCTGAACACCGCGGTCTGGTCCGGCGGCTCGTTCATCTACGTCCCGAAGGGCGTCAAGGTGGACATCCCGCTGCAGGCCTACTTCCGGATCAACACCGAGAACATGGGCCAGTTCGAGCGGACCCTGATCATCGTCGACGAGGACGCCTACGTGCACTACGTCGAGGGTTGCACGGCGCCGATCTACAAGTCGGACTCGCTGCACTCCGCGGTGGTCGAGATCATCGTGAAGAAGGGCGCCCGCTGCCGCTACACGACGATCCAGAACTGGTCGAACAACGTCTACAACCTGGTCACCAAGCGCGCCACCTGCGAGGAGGGCGCGACGATGGAATGGATCGACGGCAACATCGGTTCCAAGGTGACGATGAAGTACCCGGCCGTGTACCTGATGGGCGAGCACGCCAAGGGCGAGACGCTGTCGGTCGCGTTCGCCGGCGAGGGCCAGCACCAGGACGCCGGCTCGAAGATGGTGCACAACGCGCCCTACACCTCCAGCTCGATCGTGTCGAAGTCGGTGGCCCGCGGCGGCGGCCGGACGTCGTACCGAGGGCTGGTCGAGGTGGCGCCGGGCTCGCACCACAGCAAGTCCACGGTGCGCTGTGACGCGCTGCTGGTCGACACCATCAGCCGTTCGGACACCTACCCGTACGTCGACGTCCGCGAGGACGACGTGGCGATGGGGCACGAGGCGACCGTGTCCAAGGTCAGCGACGACCAGCTCTTCTACCTGATGAGCCGGGGCATGGCCGAGGACGAGGCGATGGCGATGATCGTCCGCGGCTTCATCGAGCCGATCGCCCGCGAGCTCCCGATGGAGTACGCGCTGGAACTGAACCGACTGATCGAGCTGCAGATGGAAGGGGCCGTCGGCTGATGACCGCGAGCGAAACCCTGGTTGCCACCGGCAATCGGGCGCACTCCCACGGGCCGGGGTCCCCGGTCCCGCTCCAGGCCCGGAGCGAGCGGCCGACGTCGTACGACGTCGCCGACTTCCCGGTGCCGAACGGGCGCGAGGAGGAGTGGCGCTTCACCCCGGTCAAGGCGCTGAAGGCACTGTTCGCCGACGAGCCCGGCACCGAGATCCCGAAGGTCGACGCGTCCGGCCCGGACGGTGTCGTGATCGAGACCGTCGCGGCCGACTCGCTCAAGGTCGGCAGGCCGCAGGACCGGACGGCCGCCGTCGCGTGGACCCACGCGGCCGAGGCGGTGGCCGTCCGGATCCCGGTCGAGGCCGAGCTGACCGAGCCGGTGCACGTCAACGTCGCCGGCCTCGGCGCCCGCGGCTTCAGCCACCTGATCGTGGATGCCGGCCGGCACAGCCGCGCCATCGTGATCATCGATCACACCGGAGCCGGCGAGCTGGGCAGCAACGTCGAGATCGTCGTCGGCGACGGCGCCGACCTGCGGGTCGTCTCGATCCAGCAGGGCGACCACGAGTCGATCCACCTGGCCCAGCATGACGCGCTCGTCGGCCGGGACGCGAAGCTGCACCATGTGGTGGTCACTCTCGGCGGCAAGGTCGTCCGGGTGAACACCAACGTCCGGTACGCCGGCCCGGGCGGCGACGCCGACCTGGTCGGGGTGTACTTCGCCGAGTCCGGCCAGCACCACGAGCACCGGCTGTTCGTCGACCACGAGGCCACCCACTGCAAGAGCAACGTGCTCTACAAGGGTGCGCTGGCCGGCGACAACGCCCGCTCGGTATGGATCGGCGACGTGCTGATCCGGGCCGCGGCCGAGGGCACCGACACCTTTGAGCTCAACCGGAACCTGGTCCTCACCGACGGCGCCCGGGCCGACTCGGTGCCGAACCTGGAGATCGAGACCGGCGAGATCGAGGGCGCCGGGCACGCGTCCGCGACCGGCCGGTTCGACGACGAGCAGCTGTTCTACCTGCAGGCCCGCGGCATCCCCGAGGACGCGGCCCGGCGGCTGGTGGTGTCCGGCTTCTTCAACGACATCATCGGCAAGATCGGCGTCCCCGAGGTGGCCGAGCACCTGCACGAGGTGATCGAGGAGAAGCTCGCCCGCACCGCGGAGCTGAGCACTTCGGCCAAGGCGGTCATCGGGCAGTGAGCGACACGTTCGAGCGCGCCTGCGCCGTCACCGACGTACCGGACGAGGGAGTCGTCCCGGTCGAGGTCGGCGGCGTCGAGGTCGCGGTCGTGAAGAGCGACGGACAATTCTTCGCGGTGCGGGACGAGTGCTCGCACGCGCAGATCCAGCTGTCCGAGGGTGACGTCGGCGGCTGCGAGATCGAGTGCTGGCTGCACGGGTCCCGTTTCGACCTGCGCACCGGGGAGCCGACCAGCCTGCCCGCGTACGACCCGGTGCCGGTCTACCCGGTGCGCCTCGACGGCGACGACGTACTCGTCGACGTGAAGAACCCCCTGAACCAGCAAGCCCTGTAATCCAGACGGAGATAGAAGAGACCTCATGGCGACACTCGAGATCCGCGACCTGCACGTGTCGGTCGACACCGAGAACGGCCCGAAGGAGATCCTGCGCGGCGTCGACCTGACCATCGCCGGTGGTCAGACGCACGCGATCATGGGCCCGAACGGTTCCGGCAAGTCCACGCTGGCGTACTCGATCGCCGGCCACCCGAAGTACAACATCACCAGCGGCACGGTGACGCTGGACGGCGAGGACGTGCTCGACATGGCCGTCGACGAGCGCGCCCGGGCCGGCCTGTTCCTGGCGATGCAGTACCCGGTCGAGGTGCCGGGGGTGTCGGTGGCGAACTTCCTCCGGACCGCCAAGACCGCGATCGACGGCGAGGCGCCGAAGCTGCGTACCTGGGTCAAGGACGTGAACACCGCCCTGGCCGACCTGGAGATGGACCCCGAGTTCGCCCAGCGCAACGTCAACGAGGGCTTCTCCGGCGGTGAGAAGAAGCGGCACGAGATCGTCCAGCTGGAGCTGCTGAACCCGAAGATCGCGATCCTCGACGAGACCGATTCCGGCCTCGACATCGACGCGCTGAAGGTCGTCTCCACCGGCGTCAACCGGTTCGCCGAGCAGGGCGACAAGGGCGTCCTGCTGATCACGCACTACACCCGGATCCTGCGCTACATCAAGCCGGACTTCGTGCACGTGTTCGTCGACGGCCGGGTGGCCGAGGAGGGCGGGCCGGAGCTGGCCGACGAGCTCGAGGCCAACGGGTACGAGCGCTTCCTGAAGGCGGCCGCGAAGTGACCGACGCCCGGACCTTGAGCAGTCCGCTGGACCTGCAGTCGGTCCGGGCGGACTTCCCGATCCTGTCCCGCGAGCTCGCCAACGGCTTCCCGCTGACCTACCTGGACTCGGCCAACTCGTCGCAGAAGCCGCGCCAGGTGGTCCAGGCGCTCGAGGACCACTACCTGAGGCACAACGCGAACGTCGCCCGGGCCATGCACCAGCTCGGTGCCGAGGCGACCGCGGCGTACGAGGGCGGCCGGGACAAGGTGGCCGCGTTCATCGGCGCGCCGTCGCGCGACGAGATCGTGTTCACCAAGAACGCCTCCGAGGCGCTCAACCTGGCCGCGCACACCCTTGGTGCGTCGCTGAAGCCGGGTGACGAGGTGGTGATCTCCGAGATGGAGCACCACAGCAACATCGTCCCCTGGCAGCTGGCCTGTGAGCGGACCGGTGCGACGCTGAAGTGGTTCGGCGTCACCGAGGACGGCCGGCTCGACCTGAGCACGATCGACGAGCTGCTCACCGAGCGGACCAAGGTGGTCGCACTGACCTGGGTCTCGAACGCGCTGGGCACGATCAACCCGATCGCCGACATCGCGACCAAGGCGCACGCGGTCGGCGCGACCGTCGTCGTGGACGCCTCCCAGGCGGTGCCACAGTTCCCGGTGGACGTCTCGACGCTCGGCGCGGACCTGCTGGCCTTCACCGGCCACAAGGTGGTCGGGCCGACTGGGATCGGCGTGCTCTGGGGCCGCTACGGCCTGCTCGCCTCGCTGCCGCCGTTCCTCGGCGGGGGCGAGATGATCGAGGTCGTGCGGATGACCGGTTCGACGTACGCCGCGCCGCCGGCCCGGTTCGAGGCGGGGACGCCGCCGATCGCGCAGGCGGTCGGGCTCGGTGCGGCCGTCGACTACCTGACCGGGATCGGCATGGACAAGATCGCCGCGCACGAGCAGTCGATCGTCGAGTACGCGCTCGAGGGCCTGAAGACCGTTCCGGGGCTGACGATCCTCGGCCCGAAGGACGCCACCGACCACGGCGGCGCGATCAGCTTCGAGCTGGACGGCGTGCATCCACACGACGTGGCGACCGTGCTGGACACCCGCGGCATCGCGGTCCGCGCCGGGCACCACTGCGCGCGGCCGGTGCACGAGCGGTTCGGCGTGCAGTCCTCGACGCGGGCGTCCTTCTACCTCTACACGACCCCGGAGGAGGTCGAGGCGCTGGTCGACGGCCTCGGCTTCGTCCGTTCCTTCTTCAAGCTTGCTTGACGATCAGACCGAGTAAGGTGGCTTGATGCAGCTGGACTCGCTGTACCAGGAGATCATCCTGGACCACTACCGCAGCCCGCACCACGCGGGCCTGGCGGAGCCGTACGACGTCGAGGTGCACCACGTGAACCCGTCCTGCGGGGACGAGGTGACGCTGCGGGTCGAGCTGGACGGCGACACCGTCACCGGCGTGACGCATCACAGCGTCGGCTGCTCGATCAGTCAGGCCGCGACGTCGGTGATGACCGACCTGGTGATCGGCAAGCCGGTCGCCGAGGGAATGGCGACGTACGAGGAGTTCCTCGAGCTGATGCAGGGCCGGGGGAATGTCGAGCCGGACGAAGAGGTTCTGGAGGACGGCGTCGCGTTCGCGGGCGTCGCGCAGTTCCCGGCCCGGGTGAAGTGTGCGCTGCTGGGCTGGTCGGCCTGGCGGGACGCCACCGCCCAGGCGCTGGCCGCGAGAGAAGGAGTGAGCAATGGCTGACCGCACCGACGAGAAGATCGAGCTGCCCGAGGTCGACCTGGACGCGGCGGCGCAGCCCGGTACCGCGCCGGCGAAGGTCGAGGACGTGACCGAGGCGCTCAAGGACGTCGTCGACCCCGAGCTCGGCATCAACGTGGTCGACCTGGGCCTGATCTACGCGGTGACCGTCGACGACACCAGCACCGCGATCATCGACATGACGCTGACGTCGGCGGCCTGCCCGCTGACCGACGTGATCGAGGACCAGACCCGGATGGCACTCGACGGCCTGGTGAACGACTTCCGGATCAACTGGGTCTGGATGCCGCCGTGGGGTCCGGAGAAGATCACCGACGACGGCCGCGAGCAGCTCCGCGCCCTCGGCTTCAACGTGTGACCCGGGTTGTCCCGTAGCGTCGGCGTCGCGCCGGAACGCCTGGACAAGTGGCTGACCGGGTTCGCCGGCCGCCACGGCACGACGCAGTACGACGTGACGCCGGCGACGGTGACGGTGTCCGCCGAGGACGGGTCGGTCGCCGTCGTCGACGTACCTTTCCCGCCGCTCGAGGCCCTCACTCGTGAGGGCCTCGTCGCACATGTCCTGGCCGATCACCGGCTCGGCGTGCTGCTGGTACGGCGGGGTGGCTACGGTGCCGGCGTGTTCGTGGGCGGCAAACTCGTCGACTCGAAGGTCGGCTCACGTCACGTGCAGGGGACGACGAAGGCCGGTGGCTGGTCACAGCAGCGGTACGCGCGGCGTCGCGACAACCAGGCCCGGGAGGCGTTCGCGGCGGCCACTGAGGTCGCCGTACGGATCCTGGCTCCGGCACGGCTGGACGCGCTCGTGTGCGGGGGAGACCGGCGTGCCGTCGACACCGTGCTCGAGGACCCGCGCCTGAAGGACCTCGCCGGGATCGTCCGGCCGCCGTTCCTCGGGGTGCCGGATCCCAAGCAGAAGGTGCTCGAGCAGGCCGGTGTCGACGCCCGCGCGATCCGGATCGAGCTGACGGACCCTCAGGACGTCTCGCCGTAGAGCGCGCGGAAGTCGGCGAGCGTGCCCCGGTAGTACTCCAGGTCGTCGGTGAGTTTCGCGCGGGTCACCAGTTCCGGGTTCCGCGCGCGGGACCGGCGGCCGAACTCGGACCAGACGCCCCCGTCCGGCACGGCCTCGGCGCCGTCCGGCAGGAACTTGAGCGCCTCGCCGACCGCGTCGGCCGCGAACTCCCAGTTCTGCTCGACGGCGTCGCGGTCCTGGTCCGGGCCGCCGGTGTACGCCATGTCCGCCTCGAGCGCCCGGCGTGCGTACGTCGCCGCCACCACGGCCCACTGGGCGGCGTCGACGAGTTGCGAGACGCCCAGGCCGAACCGTGCGCCCACCGTGCGGGCGGCGTCCTCCGATGCGTACGGGATCGCGATGTCACCGGCCGGGGAGGCGAGCGTCCACGCGTCCGCACCCTCGGTCAGGTTCGCACCGGGCTCGATCGGTGCCGGCTGGACGGCGGGTGCGGCCTGGTCGGCAGCCGTCGCCAGGCTCACGTAGACCTGCGCCTCGGCCAGCGTCCTCGCGGTCAGCATCGGTTATCTCGCTCCTGTCTCTCGGCCCAGCTCGCGATAGGTGTCGCGGACCACCAGCAGCCGGTCCAGCCGGAACCGGCCCGGATCGGCGTCCAGGACCGCCCGGCCTGCCGGCGTCCAGAACTCGTCCTCGGGTACGGCGTCCTGCCCGGCGGGCACGAACTTGATCACCTCGTCGACCGCGGCGACGGCGACGGCCAGCACCTTACCGGCCTCGCGCGGGTCGGCGGGGACGTCGGCCGCGGCCCGGTCGGCCACGTCCATCCACTGCCCC
Organism: Kribbella turkmenica; assembly: GCF_004348725.1. Lineage (GTDB taxonomy): Bacteria > Actinomycetota > Actinomycetes > Propionibacteriales > Kribbellaceae > Kribbella > Kribbella turkmenica. Next base: position 15,051 of record NZ_SMKR01000049.1, on the reverse strand, counting down.
GGGTCCAGCAGCTCCGACGGCTCAGGGCCGCCGAACGTCGGCCAGCCCACCGCCCTGGTCTCCCGGGCCGGCAGACCGAACAGGTACTGGCGTTCGACGTCGCAGCCGGGACAGATCCCGGCGTAGCTGATCGCGAGCTCGCCTTCCACGTCGGCCAGGCCGTGTTCCCAAATGGTGTCGGTCGAACCGCAGTTGGGGCAGGGATGCAGCTCCAGGTAGAGGTGAGCCTCGTCCCGGGTGCGTGCCACCGCGAACGCCATACCGTCCCTCTCGTCGTCGGTCGTCGTCACGGCCCGGTCAGGGACGGGCCGCCCGCGGTCGGCGTGATCGTCCGGCTCGCCGCCGCCGCACCGCGGGGCGGCTTGGCGGCGTGCGTGGGAGGCGGTGTGGTCTGCCGTTGCGTGGTGGAGTGCGTGAGCCCCTTCAGCATGGCCGTGGGTACGCCGCCCCTCTCGAGCGCGGCCGCGACGTTCGTGCTGAAGTCCGTGCCCGGCTCCGAGGTGTTGTACAGCTCGCGCAGGTCGACCCGGCCCTCGGCCATCAGCACCAGGTTCCGGTCGAGGGTGGCGAACGCGGTCGCGAAGCCGCCGTCGTTCTCCCCGCGGAGCGTGCCGTTCGGGAACGCCGTGTAGAGCCGTTCGTTGCCGCCGTCCTTGTCCTTGACGGACAGGACGACCGGCTTCTCCTCGGCCTTGGCCTTGTCGATCGCGACCAGCAGCGGCCGGTACGGCTGGTGCGACCCGTCGGGTCCGGCCTCGGACATCCTCAGGTTGGGCCGGCCGAGCTTGTCCGGCACCGCCCGCAGGCGGCCGCTCTCCAGCGAGACGTCACCGGCGGCCTCCAGCTGCCGCAGTCTCTCGAGATACTCGTGGTACTGCATCTTGACGTAGAACTCGGCAGTCGCCGCGTCCTTGAGGACGGTCGTGTCCTTGGTTCCGGGAGTGCCACGGCCATTGTCCGTGACCTCGTCGACGGTGACGTCGTAGACCACCGGGACCCGCACGGTGACGATGTCGCCGTTGCGGAAGGCACTGGTCTCCAGCCGGGTGCCCCACCCGTCGTTCGACTGGGTTCTGACCTGCTCGCCTACCGACCCGGTCACCGAGACGATGCCGCCACTGGCTCCGACGGTCGCGGTGGCCGGCAGCAGGTGGTTGCCGGCCGTCGAGGTCTTGGTCTGGTGCTGGTCACGCTGGACCAGCCCGGTCTGACCTGGTATCGGCTCGGGGGTGACGAGGATCCAGCCGAGCCGCCGCGCGTTCACCCGGACGTCGAACCTGGTCCGCCCGTTGCCGCGGCCCATCATCGGCTCGAGCTTGACGCCGCCGGGGCTGGTCAGCTCACTGAACCTGGCCTGCAGCGCGGTCGGCTGCAGCTGGACCCCGAGTGCGGCCTCGTACTGCGCCAGGCCGCCGGACCCGAGGACGCCGGCCAGGTGCCCGGTGACCGAGTTGTACAGCTCGTCGGCGACCTGTGCGCCCTTGCGGTACGGGAGCATGGACTCGGCCGGGGAACTGACCGGCATCTCGGCGGAGCGATGGTCCGGGTGGAACTCCTGGGCCGCCTGCTCGGCCGCGACCGGCGGATCGCTGACCAGACCGCGAGGGACGAGGGCGGTCAGTTCGGCGCGCAGCTCCCGCGGTCGGGCGGTTGTCGACCGCGGGGCCGGAGCGGTCCGGTTCAGCCGCCACTTCACGCTCGACATCGCCGCCGTGCCCGCGTTGTGGATCCGCCGGACCTCGGTGGTGAACACAACCGTCCGGTTCACCGGGGTCAGATCGAAGTCGCCGGTCCGGTCGAGGCGGGTGTTCTGCTCGCCGCTGCCGGCCGAGACCGACCGGATCCGATCGGTGCCGAGTCCGCCCGACAGGGACCCGCCGTCGCCGTTCCCGCTGACCTCCGCGCTGCCGGAGTACGTCGTGGTGTGCGTGGTCGACCGGTCCCGGCCGGTGTAACTGTACTTCTGGACCAGCCCGATGGCGGCCGCCTTGGTCAGCGGTCCGCCGTCCACGGTGACGTCGCCCTCGAACCGGGCCTTGACCGTGACGAGCAGCAGGTCGGACTGCGCCTGGCCCTCGACCGGGACCTCGATCGGGGTGGTGTATCCGCGCGGGCCGAGCATGTTCTCGAGCTGACCCTGGTAACTGTCCTTGGAGAGGTCGACCTCGAGGATCTGGCCGAGCAACGGATCACTGTCCAGCAGGCCGGGCGACACCTCCTCGACCTGTTCCCGGAGCTGGGGGATCAGGTCGACGTCCTGGTCCTCGTGCCCTTCGACCTGGATCGCGTACAGCTGGCTCGAGGCGAGGCTGGCGTCGTACTGCTCCGGCAGGCCGACGACGCGACGGGTCTCGGCGAGCTGCTGGGTGCGCACCAGGGTGTCCGCGAGGCGGTCCTCCGGCGTCGGTGCGGTGGAGGCCGGGAGGCCGGCCCTGTCCAGCAACCTCGCGTTCAGGCGCTCGTCGGTGTGCTCGGCCGCGAGACCGGTCGTCACCCCGGCCTTCTCCTGCTTGTAACGTCGGACGAAGCCGGCCGCTGTCCGTGGGCTGAGGTCGACCTTCCCGGTCAGGTACCGCTCGGCCACGTCGGCCGCGAACGGCAGCGGCAGGTCGAGCCGGTCGCGTCCGTACAGCTCCAGTGCGGTGTACTCCGGGATCGCCTTCTGCACCTTGCCGTCCGGCAGCGGCACGGTCTGGACGACCTCGTCCCCACGGACGATCTCGGCCACCAGCCGGTGCCGCTCGATCAGCTCGTAGTGCACGCCGTCGTTGACGCGCAGCCGCTCCTCGCCGGTCGTCTGGTACGTACTGGTCGACTGCGACGTACCGCCGGTCCGGCCGCCCGAGAGCTTGCCGCTCACCGCGGACTGGCCGGCGTCGACCGGCCCTCCGCCGGCCTCGCCCCCGACCCCGCCCGAGGCCGAGGTGCCGGACGAGTGGCCGGCGTCGTTCATGGTGAAGTTGATGTTGGCCGTGTTCTGGTCGTTGACCGCGACCACGGTCTGACTGACGACCTCGCTGCGGAGCACGACCTTCAGCTCCCGGGAGAGCAGTGTCCGGTCCTCCAGCGCCTGCGCCGGGTTCGCCGGCGGCGGCGTGATCACCAGGGGCAGCTCGTACCGGCCCTCCAGCCACTCGGTGTTGGACACCAGGCTCTCGGGCGACAACGCGGTGTCGAGTTGCAGGTAGGCGACGGTGTCCGCGCGGATGGCGTCCACCTGCCTGAACAGCTCGTCGGCCGGGTCACCGGCGTCCACCGCGACCGGGATCGACCGGCTGACGGCGTCGCGGTGCGGCTTCTTCGGGTCGGCCGCGTACACCGGCTCCTCGGCCCGCGCCAGCGAGCTGTCGTACGGCAGTACGACGCTGCCGCGAACGTCGGCCAGCAGCTCGGGGTTGTCCTCGCCGGTCATCTCGCCGAACGTGATCCGGATGCCCTGGCGCAGGTTGTCGACCTCGCCGGTGTTCTCGTTCAGCGTGACCCGGTTGATTCGGCGGCCGATGCTCCAGTTGAAGGCACGCCCGAGGGCGTTCCGGCTCCCTTTGATCCCGAGCTTTCCGGCCAGGCCCTGCAGTCCCTCGCCGGGACCGTTGCTCAGGCCGGCACCAGCGGACCACGGCACGGACTTCGAGCGGCCGCCCGTCTGCTGGCTGCCGTGGGAGCTGATGCCGAGCCGGGCGATGACCCTGGACCACGTGGTGCCGGCAGGCTGGACGTCGTCGAAGTCCTGCGTGGTGGACAGGCGGAACAGCCGGGTCCGCGGCGCATGGCCGGTGCGGTGGTCGACGAGCGGAACCACCAGGCCGGACTGGCAGGCCGAGTTCATCCCGGCCGCGATCCGGTAGTCGGTGATGTCCTGCATCACCCGGTCGAAGTTCGCCAGCTGCCCGGCGCGGCGCCGGGGATCCGACGGCAGTTCGTCCCAGCGGGGGCGGTAGTCGGCGTCGAGCGGCGGGACCAGGCCCATCCTGCTCAGGCTGGTCAGCGCCTGCTGCCGGGCCTCGTCGACACCTTCGAGCTGCTCGGGCAGTGACTTGCCCGGACCGCGCAACTGGTTCTCACCGGTGCCGTGGAAGGGCGGCAGGGTCCGCGGTCCCGTGGGCGGCTCGGGGTCGCCGAGCAGCAGCGCCCGCCCGTGCTGGTCGAGCCGGATGGCGTTGTCGTCGTCACGCAGTACGGCGTCCTTGCCGGCCGCAGCCCCCGTCCGCAGCAGGCGGTTCGCCGTCAGCCGCAACTTCGCCTCGCACGTGTCCGTGACGACGATCGGCTCCGCCTTCGGGTCGCGGAGCTTGCGCAGCGTCGCGGTCACCCTGAGGTCGACGAGAACCCCCTGCGTCGGAGCCATGTCGCGGTCGACGACCGGTGTGATCGCCGTCGTACTGAGGTTCTGGCCGCCGTGCCGGGAGACGTTCCGTCCTGCGGAGACGTTGGGCGACAGGTCGGCGGTGGATTCACCGAGGTCGTTCAAGGCGGTCGGGCTGGGCAGGTATCCCGGCACCGGCTGCGCCGGGTCCAGCAACTTGCCGGGGTAGGCCACGGTCGCCGACGCGGACAGCGACGTGCCGGAACTCCTGCTGGCGTTGAACCCGGCGAAGTCGACCTGGACCTTCTCCTGGCCCATCTCCGAGGTGCACGCACCGACCAGCCTGGCCTGGCTCCAGACGGGCTGGACCTCCAGCGTGAGCTGGTACTCCGACTCGCCGCCGACCGGGATGGTCCGGCTGAGGCCGCCCGGCTTGGCCGCCTCACCCAGCAGGCGGTACGGATCCTCGGTGAGGAGCTCGCTGATGTGGTCGAAGCCGACGCGGTCGAGCTTGCCGAACCGCTGCCGGGTCTGCGCGACGACGCGGTCGTTGATCGCGTGCAGACCGCTGATCCGGGTGACCGTGTGCCGGGGGAACTCCGTCGTCCGCTCCTCACCGTGACCGACCTGCTCCAGCGTGACCGTCTCGGCCGGCGCCTGCACCGTGTACGGGCTCGGCACCCAGGTCAGCTGCTCACCGGCGTCGGCGGTCCGGACCGGTGACCACGGCTCGGTGGGCGAGTTCCGGACCTCGATCTCGAACGTGCCGTTCCAGCTGTACGGCACCGACTCGCCCTTGAACACGTCCACCCAGCCGATCTGGGTGTGCGCGGTCGCGCCCGACGTCGCGCTGAGCGTCTGGCCCGTGGTCACGTCGACGCGCGGCGAGACCACCTGGGACGCCGCGCGGACGGCGCTGCCCTCCGGCGCGAGCACCATGAACGGCTGCAGGTCGACGCCGTAGCCGACGCTCGACGAGTGCGTGGCGGTGATGGAATTGCTCTGGCCGCCCTCGCCGAGGGATCCGGACATCTGCTCGGCGACGGAGTAGTCCAGCCCGGTGACCTCGGTCAGGTCCCGGGCCTTCATCCGGACCCGGACCTGGGCCACCTGGCTGACCTCGTCGTCCGGGTCGCCGCCGACGGTGAACACCATGCCGTCGGAGAACAGCCGCCGGTACTGCGCACCCGGCACCGGGACCGGGCCACGGTCGGCGATCCGCCGGCTGCTGCCGTTCTCGGCCAACTGCCGGTTGATCGCCTCGACCGGCAGGGCGAGCCGCTGGTCGGTCGGCACCCCGCTCTCCAGGTGGTCGATCGGCAGGGCGTTCCGGAGACTCGTCTGATAGGCGCCGGTCATCTCGGCCGCCTCGCGAGCCTGCTCGGCGATCTGCTGCGGCTGGGCATCTGGGTCGTCCAGTCGGCTCAGTAGCACCCGATAGCCGGCCAGCGCCTTGCCGGCATCCTTCGCCGCCTGCTCGTAGGCGTCCGCGATCGCGACGTGCCGCCGGGCTTTGGCGAGAGCGGCGGTCGCGTCATTGCGCAGCCGACGGGCCCGGTCGGGTGCGAGCAGGTCCTTGAGGTTGTCTTCGGCGACGGCCAGGTCCTGCTTGGTGGTGGCTTGGTCGGCCGCGGCCGCGCCGCTCTGGGTCCATCCGGTCGCCTTGGTCTCGAGGTCCGCGACGGCGGACTCCATCGACGCTATCTGGTCGACCACCTGCTGCCGGAGCTGACCTCGGATGCCCGGCCCGACCGTGGTCGCGGCGATCGCCCGCTCGGCGGCGAGGCCGTCGGCCGCGGCGGCGGGGGAGTACGTCGAGTCGTGCGCCCACGGCAGCTCCGGCGCGGCGCCGCTGCGCCGGCCGATCGCCACCGACATGCGCTCGAGATCGCGTTCGAGCTCCGCGACGCCCAGAGGCCCGTTCGGGCGGCCGTCGCGAGCCAGTTGCCAGTCTGCCGACAGCTTTCGGTAGACCGCCAGGTCGGCGTTCGTCCGCCGGTTCAGCCGCTCGTGGCCGACGGCCGACCGCAACTTGCGCAGTATCCCGGTCGACCGACCGGCACGGGCGGCCTGCTGTTCCTGGGACATCAGACTGAGCTGATGGATCCAGACCTCGCCGTACTGGTGCGGAGGCAGCCCGGGCTTGATCCGCAGGACGTGCGGGTCGTTCGCCGTACCCGAGGCGAGCCGGCCCTGGGCGGCCAGGCCCCGGACCACCGGCGCGACCTCGACGCGGAAGTACTGCGGGCTGTCGCCGGAGGACAGCGTGATCGCGGCCAGACCAGACTGGCCATCGACAATGGGACGAATGGTGACCGACGACCCCAGTTGGCCTTCGTCCAGCCGGGTCAGCGCGGCGAGCGCTGCCTGCTCGCTCCCACGGATATCGGGACCAGGCTGGGCGGCGACCGGAGTCCGGCCGGAGATCTCCCGGGTGAGGGTCTGACGGCGGTGCCGGGCACCGACCTGGGCCCGGTGGCGCCCGATCGCCGGCGCCGGCTGGTTCGTCGTACTGAGCCGACTCGCGTCCTGGCTGATCCGCTCGGAGGCCGAGACGATCTCGGTCGCGATCGGCACCCTGGTTGCGCCGGGCAACGACCGCAGCCGGGCGGCGGCGTCCTCGGACTCCTGCGCCGCCAGCCGGAGCGCGAGGCGGAGCATCGCCTCGGCCTCGACCTGGCGGGACCGGTCCAGTCCGGGGGTCCGCAGCAGCCTGTCGAGCGCGTCGGTGGCGCCGGTCTCGGGCGGCTCGCCGCGGGTCCTGGCGATCTCCGCGCCGAGCACGGCCACGGCCTCGGCGAGCATCCGCTCGTCGGTGATCTTGTCCGCGGCCCGGCGGCCGAGCTGTTCGGCCAGCGCGCGGACCACACGAGCGGGCAGCACGTCCTGGCGGCTGGTCAGCCAGACCCTGCCGTCACGCAGCGGTACGGCCGCCGGGGAGACGATCCCGAGCGCGGTGCCGATCGCCGCGCGGGCGCGCGCGGCCGGATCCGGGGCGGTGACACCAGGGGTCGTCAGTCGACCCACCCCCTCACGGTCGTGCCCGGGTGATCACCAGTTGTCACCGAGGCTCCTGTCCGGACGGTAGCAAACTTCGGGTTACCAGCCAGCCACTCGATTCATCACTTCTGTTAACGATTTACGCCTCGTCCGCCCCTACGATCGTCAGATGACCGACCGGCTGGGTACGTCGGCGTGGAGTGTCTCCGAGGCGCGGAGCGTGGTCGCCCGGCTGCGGCACGTGGCCACGACCGGCCCGGAGTACGACGCCGTCGAGTTGTTCCTCGCTCTGTGTGACTACCTCGACCAGCTCCACGGTTCTCCGGGTTTCGACCGGCTCCTGCCCGAGGCGGAGCGGTCGGCGCTGGCCCGCCTCGTCCAGCACGTTCGCCGGCCGGACGCCGTACCGGAGGAGGACGGCGAGCGGCTCCTGCAGCCGGTGAACTCGGCCGTCACGCTCGCCGAGGGGCGTGTGCTCGCGAGCGACCTCGCGGAGGCGGACGGATGGCAGCGGGAGCTGGGGCTGGCCCTGGCGGGCCTGTTTAGCTATCTAGACCAGTTGTCCGGTGGTCCGGGGGCGTTCACCGAACTGCTGACCTCCGCGGAGCGGGCCCGCGTCGCAAGCCGGTAACGCCCGGCCATGTGTGCCGGTTGGCACCATGCTGCGATTACGGTAGGCGCGTGAGTCTCTCGTCCTCCACGCGTCCGTCCCCCCAAGGCACCCGCGGAGCGGGCCGTTCCGCAGGCAGTGGTACAAACCGGCTGCCGAGCGGCCGGGAACGCCGCCCCGCCCTGGCCGCCCTCGCGGTCATCCTCATCCTGCTCGGCGCGGCCGGGTCCGCGCTGATCGCGGTGAACAGCGGCAACCGGTCCGACTTCGTCGCGATCGGCGTCGACAAGCTCGAGCCGGGCCACAAGCTGGAGCGCAAGGACCTGTCCCGCGGCGACCTCGCCGGGGCGACCGGCGGCCTGATCCCGTGGTCGGAAGCCGAGAAGTACATCGGCCACTACACGACCACCCGGCTCTACAAGGACCAGTTCCTCACCCCGGCGAACCTGACCGCGGAGAAGCCGATCCCGACCGGTGGCGCGCTGGTCGGTGTCAGCCTCGAAGGCGGCCGGGCGCCGTCCGACGGGATCGCAGTCGGCGACATGGTCTCGGTGATCCGCGTGCCCACCGCGAACCAGGACGACGCGGCGGCGACGACCCTGGTCACAGCCGCCGAGGTGACCGACAGTTCGGGCGCCATCGCGGACGCGGAGACGAACGCGAACACCACCCTGAACGTGACCGTGCTGGTCCCGACCGAGAAGGCGACCGCGGTCGCAGCGGCCGCGGCGGCGAAGACCCTGGTGCTGGTCGAGCTCAGCCCGGCGACCAAGCCCGAGGTTTCGCGGACCGACGGAGACGGTTGATGGCACTGGTGGCTTTGGCGAGCGCGAAGGGCTCGCCCGGGGTGACGACTGCCGGCCTCGTGATCGGTGCGCTCTGGCCGCGGCAGGTCCTGCTGGCCGAGTGCGACCCGGCCGGCAGCGACGTGGCGATCCGGATGACCGCACCGGGCGGCGCGCCGCTGAACTCCGATCGCGGTCTGGTCAGCCTGGCGGCCGCGAGTCGCAAGGGGCTGAGCGACGAGGTGATCCTCGCCCACAGCCAGCAGCTCGACGGCGGCCTGGACGTGATGCTCGGTGTCCGCTCGCCTGAGCAGGTCGGCGGCATGGGCGGTCTGTGGCATCCGCTGGGCATCTCGTTCAACCAGATGCAGTACGGCGACGTGCTGGCCGACTGCGGCCGGATCGGTGCGGCGTCGCCGCAGCTTCCCGTGATCCAGTCCGCGCGCCTGGTCGTCCTCGTCTGCACGGCGACGGGCTCGTCGGTGGCGCACCTGCGGGAACGGCTGTCGTCACTGGTGCACCACGTGGACGCACAGCTCGGCGTGATCGTGGTGGCGGACCCGAAGCGGCGTGACGGGGTCAAGCAGGTGTGGTCCGTGCTGGACGCGATGTCGGTGCCGGTGCGGCACCGGTGGCACCTGGCGTACGACCCGGCCGGTGCGGCGTTCTTCGACGGCCGCGGCCACGGCCGCCTGGACAAGACCCAGCTGATCCGGTCGGCGACCGACATCACCGCCGAGATGGCCGCGCTGGTCGCCGCCCCGCCGCCGCGGGACTTCGACATGGCGAACGCGGCGTTCCCGCCGGGGGAGTGGGGTCAATGAGCGAGCGGAGCGAGGTCACCGTCAAGCACAGCGCGTCTCGCGTCTCATCGGCGCCCGGAGCGACGCGAGGACGTCGATGAGCGCCGACCAGGAGTTGGTGCGGCGCCTGCGCGTGCAGGTGGCCGAGCGGCTGAACGAACAACGCCGCCGTGACCAGGTGAACGGCGTACCGCCGATGAGTGCCGAGGACGAGCGGGAGTACGCCCGCTCGCTGATCGTCCAGGTGCTCGAGGACCACGCCCGGTACGAGCTGGCCGAGGGCCGGACGCCGCCGACGCCGGAAGACGACGCCCAGATCGCCGGCGCGATCCACTCCGCGCTGTTCGGGGTCGGGCGGCTGCAACCGCTGATCGACGACCCCGAGGTCGAGAACATCGACATCAACGGCTGCGACCAGGTCTTCGTCCAGTACGGCGACGGCCGCGAGGAGAACCCGGGTCCGGTCGCCGAGTCCGACGAGGAACTGGTCGAGCTGATCCAGGTGCTGGCCGCGCACGCCGGCCTGACCAGCCGCCCGTTCGACTCCGCCAACCCACAGCTGGATCTGCGGCTGCCGGACGGCTCCCGGTTGTCCGCGGTGATGGGCGTCACCGCCCGGCCCGCGGTGTCGATCCGGCGGGCCCGCCTGGGCCGCGTGTTCCTGCGCGACCTGGTGGCCAACGGCACCATGTCCGACGACGTCGCCTCGTTCCTGCGGGCGGCGGTCGCGGCCCGGAAGAACATCATGATCGCGGGCGCGACGAACTCCGGGAAGACGACGCTGCTGCGCGCGCTGGCGAACGAGATCCCGCGGCACGAGCGGCTGATCACGGTCGAGCGCTCGCTCGAGCTCGGCCTCGGCGAGTTCAAGGACCTGCACCCGAACGTGGTCGCGTTCGAGGAGCGGCTGCCCAACTCCGAGGGCGTCGGCGAGGTCAGCATGGCCGACCTGGTCCGCCGCTCGCTGCGGATGAACCCCAGCCGGGTGATCGTCGGCGAGGTGCTCGGCGACGAGATCGTCACCATGCTGAACGCGATGAGCCAGGGCAACGACGGCTCGCTGTCGACGATCCACTCGAACAGCTCGATGGAGGTGTTCAACCGGATCAGCACCTACGCGATCCAGGCGATGGAGCGACTGCCGATGGAGGCCACCCAGATGCTGATCGCCGGTGCCCTCGACTTCGTCGTGTTCGTCCGCAAGCACAACGACTACCAGCGCGGTGGCGGCCTGAGCCGGTACGTCGAGAGCATCCGCGAGGTGACGGGCTGGGACGGCCGGGTGCTGTCCGGCGAGGTGTTCGCACCGGGTGTGGACGGCCGCGCGGCGGCGCACGCACCGATCGCCTGCATGGACGAGCTCGAGCACTTCGGGTACCAGCCGCTCGTGCACGGAACCTGGGCGTGAGGTGAGGCCGCGATGAACGACCGGACCCTGCTCGCACTGCTCTGCGGAGCGGTGGTCGGCGGCGCGCTGCTGCTGCTGGTGATCGCCATCCGCGGCACCGAGCCGCGGCAGGCGACACCGTCGCTGTTCCGCCGTGGCAACGCCGACGCCCGGAAGAACCTGATCCGGATCGGCACCGGCGTCGGCGTCGGCCTGCTGGTGCTGGTGGTCACCCGCTGGCTGGTACTCGCGGCCGCGCTCGGCCTGCTGGCCGCGCTCGCCGACCGGTTCTTCGGCGGGACCGGCGAGGAACGCCGGGCGATCGAACGCCTGGAGGCTCTGGCCACCTGGACCGAGGCGCTGCGCGACACCATCGCCGGCGCGGTCGGCCTGGAACAGGCCATCCCGGCGACCGCGGTGAACGCGGCCCCGGCGATCAAGCCGGGGCTCAACCTGCTGGTCGACCGGCTGCGCATCCGCGAACCGTTGCCCTCGGCCCTGATGCGGTTCGCCGACGACCTGGACGACCCGTCGGCCGACCTGATCGTCGCGGCCCTGGTGCTGAACGCCCGGCTGCGCGGACCCGGTCTGCGCGAGGTGCTGAGCGCGCTCGCGGACTCGGCCCGCGAGGAGCTCGACGTACGGCGCAAGGTCGCGGCCGAACGGCGGTCGACCCGGCGCTCGGTCCAGGTGGTCGTCGCGATCACGCTGCTGGTCGCCGCCGCGCTGGTGCTGTTCAACCCGACGTACGTCGCGCCGTACACCAGCTTCATCGGGCAGTTCGTGCTGTTCATCGTGATCGCCCTGTACGCGCTCGGGCTGGTCTGGCTGCGCAGGCTGGCCAAGATCGAGGTGCCCGAGCGGTTCCTGATCGCCGGCAAGGACCTGCGGGCCAAGCGGGCCGGCGACGAGCGGATGGAGGTGGTGGGCGGATGACGTGGGCCTTCGTCACCGGCGGCCTGGTCGGCCTCGGCGCGTACCTGCTGGTGCGGATGTTCGTCAGGCCGTCCGCGAACGTGCTGTCCACCATCGCCCGGATCGACGCCGGCCGGAGCGGGTACGCCCACGCGGCCACCCAGAGCGCCGCCGGAGAACGGGTGCTCGGCGGTCTCGACCGGGCCAGGGCGTCGCTCGGCCGGCGGCTGGAGTTCGAGGCGAACGCCCGCGGCTGGGCGTTCGGCCGGCTGCGCCGCGACCTCGCGGTGATGAACCAGCCCGTCGCCGCGATGCTGGCGACCAAGGTGTTCTTCGCGCTCGGGGCGATGATCTTCATCCCGGTCGTGCTGTTCCTGTTCTCGATGCTCGGCCTCACCGCACCCGGCGCCGCACCCGCGATCGTGACCCTGGGCGCGATGGCGTTCGCGTTCTTCCTGCCGGACCTGGCGTTGCGGCAGGAGGCGGAGGCGCGGCGGCGGGACTTCCGGCACGTGGTCGGCAGCTTCCTCGACCTGGTCGCGATGAACCTGGCCGGCGGCCGCGGTCTGCCGGAGGCGCTGATGACGGCATCCACCATCGGCGATCACTGGGCGATGGCCAGGATCCGGCAGGCGCTGGCCAACGCGCGGCTGATCGGCATCACGCCGTGGGACGCGATGGCCCGGCTCGGCGAGGACCTCGGCGTCGAGGAGCTCCGCGACCTGGCCTCCGCGCTGGCGCTGGCCGGGGACGAGGGCGCTAAGATCCGGGCTTCGCTGCTCGCCCGGGCGGCGTCGCTGCGGCGCAAGGAGCTCGCGGACGTGGAGGGCAAGGCGGGGGAGCGGTCGCAGTCGATGCTGGTCGCCCAGCTCGTCATGTGTGCCGCGTTCATGTTGTTCCTCGGTTTCCCCGCCGGGATCGCGATCCTGGGGAACTGAGGTGGGTAAGGGATCCGGTGGACGGCGTCGTCCGTCGTACAGCAGGACATACTGAGGCCCGCACGTGGCCTCATGACTGGGAAGGCATTCGGATGAACTCGGAACTGCAGTTCTGGCGCGCGATGGCCGGCTACGCGGTGGCGCGGGCCCACACCCAACGGGCCCGGGCTCGGCAGGGACGGACCCAGCTCGGCGCGTCCGCGCTCGAGTGGGCCATCATCTCGGCCATCCTGGTCGCCGCCGCACTGGCGATCGGCCTGGTGGTCCGTCGCGTCATCGACAAGCGCACCGGCGAGATCGAGAACGGCTGATCCTCGGTGCACCGGCGGCGGACCGAGCGGGGTGCGAGCTCGCTCGAACTGGCGATCCTGGCGCCGATGATCCTGGCGCTGATCTTCCTGTCGATCCAGACCGCGCTGTGGCTGTACGGACGGTCGGTAGCGCTGAACGCCGCGCAGGAAGGCGTCTCCCGCCTTCGCCTGGTCCAGCCACCGGTGTACACGACCGGCGTCGGCGAGAAGGTCCGCAAGGACATCAAGGCGTACGCCGAGCAACTCGGCGGCACCACGTTGCGGAACACCGACGTCGAGCCGCCGTCGTACAACAACCCCGAGGGCATGGTCTCGTTCACCGTGACCGGTGACACCGTCTCGCTCGTCCCCGGGCTGACGCTGCGGGTGGAGCGGACCGCGACCGGGCCGATCGAGCAGTTCGAGGCCGACGACAAGTGAGTGAGGACATGGAGCGGACCCTGGGGACCCGCTACACCCCGAGGCATGCCCGGCCGGTGGTGCGGTACGTCCGCACGGCCGGCCGGCACCGGAAGCCGACCGAGCAGGGCACGATGGCCCTCGAGCTCGCCGTGCTCGCGCCGATCCTGCTGATCCTGTTCATGTTCCTGCTCGCCTGCGGCCGCTACTTCCAGACGTCCTCGCTGCTGGAGAGCGCCGCCCGCGACGGCGCCCGCTCGGCCAGCCAGGCCCGCTCGCTCGGCGAGGCCCGGGGGTACGTCGACGACGCGGTGGCGCGGACGATGGGCCAGGCGTTCAAGTCCTGCAAGGACACCGCCAGCGGCCGGATCACCACCGGTTTCGCGGCCGGCACGCCGCTGTCGGTCGAGGTCACCTGCACGATCAACTACCGCGACCTCGGCCTGCTCGGCATCGGCGGCGACACCAAGATCACCAAACGGTTCACCTCGTCGGTCGACCCGTACCGGGGCGTGCGCGATGGTTCCTGACCGCCGCTGCCGGGTGGCCGAGTTCCTCCGCATCGATGCCCCCGGCAATCATCGGCCGGCGCCCGGCCACGGGTCGCTCAGCCCCGCGGTGGCGATTCTCGCGGTGATGATCTTCACCCTGGCCGGCCTGGTGATCGACGGCGGCCGCCAGCTCGGCGCCCGCTCCCGCGCCGTCGGCTACGCCCAGGAGGCCGCGCGCGTCGGCGCCGCCACCATCCAGCTGAACACCGCCGAGGCGAGGATCGACACCGCCAAGGCAGCGACCGCGATCGCCGCCTTCTGCGCCCAGGTCTCCGCCAACGACCCCGCCGTCACCTCGTGCGCGCCGACCAGGCTCACCGAGGAACAGGTCGACATCCGGGTGGCCCTGAACAACAAGACCACCTTCCTCGGCCTGATCGGCAAGACCAGCCTGAAAGCCTCCGGCATCGGCACGGCCCACGCCGAACAGGGCGTCAAGAAGGCCGACGAGAGTCCCACCATCCCGCCGATCGCGGTCAGCCGGACGCCGGAGGGCCCCGGTGCGCCGATCACCACCGCCCGGCCGCCGACGATCGACCTGCCGTGCCCGACCTGGACGGTCGGCTCGCCGACGCCGATCTGGACGCTGACGCCGTTCCCGTTCCCGGCGACCTGCACGCCGAACGTCACGCCGACACCGGATCCGTCCGGCACCCCGCCCGTCACCCAGAGCCCGTCGGGCACGCCGCCGACCACCGAGCGCTAGAGACCGGAGGATTGTCCTCGTGCGTAGATCTGCTCTCCCGGCCGCGCTCCTGGCCGGCGTCCTGCTGCTGACTGCCTGCGGACAGGACTCCGGCGACGGCGGCCGCCCGGTCCCGGTCGGCGGCGACTCCGGTACGACGACGGCCGGCACGCCGGCCACCGCCACCAGCAAGCCCAACCCCGAGTCGTCGCGGCCGGCCACGCCCGAGCCCACCACGCGGCCGAAGGCGCAGGTCATCGTCAAGGCCGGGAACTTCGCGTCCAACCCCGCCGTCAAAGGCCTCGTGAACAGCTACCCGCTCTACTTCCAGGCGCTCGTCAGCAAGGACGACACGGTCCTGAAG
>NZ_SMKR01000048.1 GCF_004348725.1 Kribbella turkmenica | reverse complement strand
TTCCTGAACGTCACCCCCGAGCTCGTCCGCGACGATCCCCGGATCCTGACCTTCGGGCTGGGGCTCGGGGCAGGTGTCGGGTTGGTGATCGGGCTGTACGCCGGCCTGGGCGGCCTGGCCGGCGCGATCAACGTGCTGGCGGACCGGTGGCGTCGTACTGTGCTGGCCGCTGTCGGCTGGGTGGTCGCGTTCGCGTTGATGCAGCCGGTCGTCACGCAGGTGCTGCGCGGCATCCAGGAGGAGCTGCGGATCTGGACCAGACCGCTCAGCGACCTTCTGTACGGCGTCAGCGGTGCTCTCAGTTTCCCTGGGATCGCCGCGGTGGCCGTCGTCGGAATCTGCTGTCAGCTGCTGGCGTCGCGGCGGCGACCCGGTCCGGTCAGGAAGCGGATCGAGCGACTGCCCGACAGGTCACGCAGAATGGTCAGAGTCGCCGTACTGGTCGGTGTTCTGTTCGTGGTCGGCCTGCTCCCACAGGTGATCGGGCCGTTCCTGAGCGAGGTGCTCAACATCGCCGGCATCTTCTTGCTGATGGCACTCGGGTTGAACATCGTGGTCGGTTTCGCCGGGTTGCTCGATCTCGGCTATGTCGCGTTCTTCGCGGTAGGCGCCTACACGACAGCTCTGCTGACCTCCCCGCAATCGAGCGTCGGCGTCGGATGGGTGTTCTGGCTCGCCGTACCCTTCGTGGTTCTCGCGGCCGCCGCGGCCGGCCTCCTGGTCGGTACGCCGGTTCTGCGGATGCGCGGTGACTATCTCGCCATCGTGACGCTGGGTTTCGGCGAGATTGCCCGGCTGCTGTTCTTGTCCGACTGGCTCAAGCCCACCTTCGGTGGGGCGCAGGGCATCATCCAGGTGGGCGACCTTGCTCTCGGGCCGGTCGAAGTCGATACGCCGCAGGCGTTCTTCTACGCGATCTTCGTGTTCGTGTTGCTCGCAGCGTACGCGACGTACGCGCTGCAGGACTCCCGGATCGGCCGGGCGTGGATGGCGATGCGTGAGGACGAGGCGGTCGCGGAGGCGATGGGTGTCGACATCGTTGCCGCGAAGCTGTCGGCGTTCATCGTCGGCGCCGTGCTGGCCGGCTTCGGCGGCGCGCTGTTCGCGACGAAGATCGGATCGGTGTTCCCGCACAGCTTCAACGTGATCGTGTCGATCACGGTCCTGGTGGTGATCATCGTGGGTGGCATGGGCAGCGTCCCCGGCGTGGTCCTCGGCACGCTCGTTCTCGTCGGGCTGCCGGAGCTGCTGCGCGAGTTCGAGGAGTACCGCTTCCTGATCTACGGAGCGCTGCTCGTCTACATGATGCTGCGGCGGCCCGAGGGCTTCGTCCCGAGCAAGCAGCGGGCCGAGGAACTGCACGAGGACGAAGTCGCTCAGGACGCCTGGCTTCGCGCCGAGCCGGACTGAACGGGGAAGCGGCATGGCACTGTTCGAGATTCGCGAACTCAGCAAGGACTTCGGCGGTGTCCGGGCCGTCGACGGGCTCGACCTCGATGTCGAGGACGGTGAGATCCTCTGTGTCATCGGTCCGAACGGCGCCGGAAAGACCACCCTGTTCAACCTCGTCACCGGCATGATCCAGCCGGACCACGGCTCGATCGTCTTCACCGGGCAGAACGTCGTCGGACTGCGTCCCAGCCAGATTCTCGAGCTCGGGGTGGCCCGGACCTTCCAGAATGTCCGGTTGTTCCCGGAGATGAGTGTGTTGGAGAACGTGATGGTGGCCCGGCATTGCCGGACCCGGTCCGGCATGCTCAAGGCGGTGCTGCGGCCGCCGTCGTTCCGGCGGGAGGAGGCCGAGACCCGGCAGCGCGCCGAGCAAGCGCTCGCGTTCTTCGGGAGCCGGCTGGTCGGCTGGCGGTTCGACACGCCGGCGCGCTCGCTGTCGTACGCGAACCGGCGGCGGCTGGAGATCGCCCGCGCACTCGCGTCGGAGCCGAGGCTGCTGCTGCTCGACGAGCCGACCGCGGGCATGAACCCACGGGAGACGACGGAGCTGATCGGGCTGATCCGGCGGATACGAGACGAACTCGGCATCACGATCGCCCTCATCGAACACGACATGCGGCTGGTGAAAGGGGTGTCGGAGCGGGTCCTCGTACTCGACTACGGACAACTGATCGCAGCAGGAGGGTACGACGAAGTGGCGAGCAACGACCGGGTGATCGAGGCCTATCTCGGCCGGAAGGCGAGCGCGACATGACCGATGCCGACCCGCTGCTCAGCCTGCACAGCGTCAGCACCCACTACGGTGCCATTCAGGTCCTGCGGGACGTCGACGTGGAGATCCGCCGCGGCGAGGTGGTCTGCCTGCTGGGCGGCAACGCCAGCGGCAAAACCACACTGCTGAAGACGATTCTCGGCTATGTCGTTCCCACCAGGGGACAGGTGCTGCTGGAGGGCCGGGCGATCACTGGACTGCCGACGCAGCGGCTGGTCGGACTGGGGCTGTCGATGGTTCCGGAGAACCGCCGGTTGTTCAAACGCATGACGGTACGCGAGAACCTCGAGCTCGGCTGCTACCTCAGGCGAGACACGGATGAGGTCGAGCAGGACTACGAGCGGGTCTTCACCCTCTTCCCGCGAGTGCGGCAGCGACTCGGCCAGCGTGCCGGGACGCTCTCCGGTGGCGAGCAACAGATGGTCGCCATGGCACGGGCACTGATGGCACGGCCCAAGGTCCTGCTGATGGACGAGCCCTCGATGGGCCTGGCCCCGGTCCTGGTCGAGCAGAACTTCGAGATCATCCGCGAGATCAACCAGCAGGGCACGACCATCTTCGTTGTCGAACAGAACGCCACCATGGCCCTCTCGATCGCCGACCGCGGCTACGTCCTGCAGACCGGCAGAATCGTCCTGGCCGACTCCGCCGAGCACCTCCTGGCCAACCCCCGCATGCGCCAGGCCTACCTCGGCGAACTGTGACCGGCCGGGCCCGAGGGTGCGCAAGCAGGCCCGGCCGGTCGAATTCGCTGCTACGGGAGCGAGAACTCCTGCGTCTGCGGGTTGAGGTGGCGCAGACGCAACGCACCCGCGGTCGTTCGATCACTGAGCCGGAAGATGTTCAGCCCCTCGGTGATGCTCGACTCGTAGATGAAGTTGTTGTACCAGTACGACGACCAGGCGCCGCCCAGGTCGGATGGGGAGATGGCCGGCGGGTCGGACCAGCCGACGGTGACCGCGTTGGCCGGGTCGGTGAAGTCTGTGACCCAGGTCCCGGCCTGGTAGTGCCCGCCGACCGCGACGTAGCGGCCGCTGCGCAGCGGCACGATGTTGTAGTTGTGGATCGTGCAGTTCTCGCCGATGCCGTCCTGGCCTCGCGGCAGGGTCCACTGACCGAGTTTCCTGCCGAAGGTGCTGTCGTAGAAGAACATGCTCTTGTCGACCGCGGGGTCGCTGGTCTGGCATTCCGGCTCGGCGCCGCCGCCGGGTTCCCATCCCGCGGCGATGACCTTCCCGTCCCAGGTGAAGACGCTGGAGTGCCAGCGGCCGTTCGTCCCGGCCTGGCCGACACCTGGTTCGGTGATGGTGAACAGAAGCACCGGATCCTCGGGGCTGCCGCCCGGATTGCCGTTCGCGCCGATGTCGAAGACGTTGATCGTGTCGGCGCTGGCACAGACCACCTTGTTGACCGAGCCGAGGATCGCTCCGGCATCGTGGCAGCCGGTGCGCACGTCCGTCGCCGGTCCCGCCAGTGGTTCGCGGTGGATCAGCGCCGCCGCGGCCGGATTGTCGACCGGTACGGCGATGACGTCCATGAAGTCACCGACCGGGTCGTCCATAGCCCGGGTGCCGTCGACACAGCCGGCGCTGCTCGAGTTGTTGCTGTAGACAATCAGTCGTCCGTGCGAGACTCCGGCCCCGGTGAGGGTGTGCGAGCCACAGGGAAGTGAGACGGAGGCGACGAGTGCGGGGTCCTCGACGTCGCTGATGTCGAAGACGTGGACGCCTTCCCATCCGGCCGGTACGGTCTGGCCGTCGCAGAGCCGTGGGCCGGGCTTCTTGGAGTTCCACGACCGGACGAGGACGTCGCCTCGGACGTAGATGTCTCCCTGGTCGCCGTTGCACCGCTGGTGCAGGATCTCCTGCGGGTCATCCGGGTCGGCGATGTCGATCACCCGGAAGCCGTCGTAGTTGCCGTGGAACGCCAGCCGACCACGGAAGGCGATGTCGGAGCTGACGTGACGCACGCCGTCCGGCTCCCCCAGGAATGTCGCCGGATGCGGACTGTGCCCCTTGGCATGCATGTTCGGTGTGGCCGGGTTGGTCACATGGTCGGCGACCGCTGTCGCCGGGACAATCAACACGCAGGCGCAGAGGATCGCGCCGACGATGAGGCGAAGGTGCCGTGACATGACTTGACTCCTGTTCGTGGAAAGGGTGTCAGGCACGGACCGAACGGCCGGCCCCGATGGTTCGAGGCCGGCCGATGGCCTTCAGCGGAAGAGAATCTCCTGGGTCTGCGGGTTGTCCCGGCTCAGGGTCGCTGCGCCGGCTACCGCGGGATGGTTGAGGGAGAAGACGTCGAATCCGCGGGTGATGTCGTTGGCGTAGATGAAACCGTTGTGCCAATAGCTCGACCAGGTGTTCGCGGCGATCGGGTCGCCGGCCCGATAGAAGCCGATCTCGACCGGGTCGGCCGGGTCGGTCAGGTCGGCGACCGTCGTGCCGGCCGTGTAGGCGGCCGAGACCAGGATGTCCCGGCTCACCCCGGGCACCAGGTTGAAGTTGTGCATCGTGCAGGTACCGGTCTCGGCGCGTGGCAGCTTGTAGTGTCCGAGCTCCGCTCCGGAGGCGACGTCGTAGATCCACACCGCACCGGTCGTCGGCGGGTCCTGCGCGCGGCATCGGGGGAGCGCGCCGCCGCCTGCCTCGTCCCCGAACACGGCACGTTCACCGTCCCAGGTGAAGGTCGCGGAGTGCCAGGCCCGGACCTCCTCGGTGGTCAGGGTGTGCAGCACCTTCGGCGCCGTACGGTCGCTGATGTCCCAGATCTGTCCGACGCTGAGGCACGCTGCTGCCGCCAGCTCCAGCGGCTTGAGCACGGTGATGTCGTGACAGCCCCGGGTGTCCAGGAGCGAACCCGGCGGCAGCAGGTCGTCGAGCTCGAGCCGCGACGCGTCGAAGGTCGGCACGTCGGTTGTCGGTGGCGTCGCAACCACCTTCGCCTTCTCCGGATTCTTCAGCGCGACATGGATGACGGAGATCTTGCCGTGGTCCTGCTGGCAGTGCGGCCCGATCGATCCCGGTGTCAGGCCGTACGACGACACGTAGACGAACAAGCTGCCCTTGCCGGCCGGCGCGAGCGTGTGCGTGTGCGAGCCACAGTCTGTCCGAACCGATGCGAGGTGCTTGACGTTGGCCGGATCCCTGACGTCGAAGATCCGGACACCTTCCCAGGCGGCCGGGTTCGAGGCTGTGGTGTTGGCACTGTCACAGGTGGGCTTGGTCTGTGGTGTGTCGACCGAGGAGAACAGCAGGCCGTTGTAGATCGACACGTCTCCCTGGCCGCCGTTACACGGGAAGAACGCGACCTGCTGAGCGTTCGCCGGGGCCGAGACGTCGATGATCCGGAAGCCCGTGAAGGTGCCCGCGTAGGCATACCGGCCCTCGAACGCCAAGTCGGACTGGGTCGCGGTGCCGACCTTGGGCAGGTTCTTCCGCAACGTCATGTTGTCGCTGTGCAGATCCGGAGCACCGCCGGTGGGCGGATGGGTGCCGTGCTCCTCCGGATCGTGTGCGCTCGCCGTGACCGGAACGAGCATCAGGCCTGCCACCGTCATTCCGATCGTCAGCAGGCGTGGTCGCCGTCTCATCTCCGAAACTCCTCTCGAGAAATGTGGAGTGGTGCTGTGGCCACTGCCAGTGGGGGCGGACACGACCGCGAAGAGAGAATCGGCCCCCGGAACTGCCGACGACCCGCCCCTGCAGAGGTCGACCCGATGAGCCGACCCAGTAAGGATTCGGCGGTCGGCGGCGGGCGGCCACCCTCCGAGAAAGGTGACTGCAAGGCCTCGTGGATGCGCCGAGCCACGACCTCTACCAACAATTCGTGCCCTCCCCGGACGATGTCGGCGGCTCGGAAATCGGTGCGCCGCGTGAGTCGCGATCTCGCGGTTACGATCGTGGCCCGGCGTCATGGTGTGATGCAGGAGCGCGGTGCCGGTGCGCTTTCTGATGTGGCACGGTGCCGTCCCATTCGTCGAGGGGTGCGCAGTGCCAGGCCCAGTCCGGTCCGCTGCGCTGTGCTTGGTCCGGCAGATCGATGCGGCCGTTGGCCCAGAGGAGGGCCTGCCATGGTGACGTGCGGACTGAGACCCAGGGAAACAGCCGGCGGAGCACGCGTTCGGCGATGTCCGCTGATGGTGTGAACTCACCGCCGAGGCCGCGGATCGCGTCCCAGCCGTGGACGAGGATCTCGTCGCAGCCCATCGCCAGGAAACCGCACGTGTCGGCTCTGCCTGAGTTGTGAAAGGCGCGAGCATCGGGTGGAGCGGCAACGGCCACCTGTGCGAGTGTTGCCGCTGCTGCCTCGAGTACGTCGAGTAGCTCCAGATTGGAGGCGTCGCGGTGTGCGGCGAAATCGAAGTGGAGGCGACGCGGGCTTCGAACGGCTAGGTGGGCCGCATACCAACCGACGGCATCGATCACGTGTGTGACGGTTCCGCGGATGTCCCATGACAGTTCGCCCGCCTGGACCGTCCAGTCCAGGTCGACAGTGGGACCGAGTGCGTCGCGACAGGCGGACGCGCTCTGCCGGAGGTCGTCGGGCGTCACGGTCATGACGGTCATGGCAACCGGGCGCCGACCACGATGGCCACCGCAACGCGGTCGTGTCGATCGGGTGCGATGAGGTGCCGCATCAGGTGGACGACTTCTGGGGAGAAGAGGGGGTACAGGGCGCAGTCGTCGATGCCGAGGGGATCTCGGTGCAGTACTTCGATGTCGGTGAAGCCAGCCTGTGAGAGTTTGTGGACGAAGTCGTTCTCGGCCAGCGCGCCGGCGATGCATCCGGCCCAGGCGGCCGGCTGGGTCAGGATCTCGGCAGGCAGGTCGTCCTGTTCCACGGTCAGGTCCGAGACGCACAGTCGTCCGCCTGGGCGCAGTACCCGGGAACACTCGGCCATCACGCGACCTTTGCGGGCGGACAGGTTGATCACGCCGTTCGAGATGACGAGGTCCACGCTGTCGTCGGGCAGTGGGATGCTCTCCATCTCGCCCTCGAGCGGTTCCACGTTTTCGAGCCCGGCCTCGCGGACGGCGGCCGTCGTACGTCTGAGCATCTCGGGCAGGAAGTCGAGTGCGATGACGCGTCCGGTCGGGCCGGTGCGCTGGGCGGCGAGGATTGTGTCGATGCCGGCGCCGCAGCCGATGTCGAGGATCGTGTCGCCGGGCCGGATGCCGGCGAAGCGAAGGTGGTTCGCCACGCCCAGTGCTCGGTCGACCGCGGACTGAGGTACGCCGGACAGTTCCTCCGGCGTGTAGAGCTTGTGAGCGACGGCAGCGGTTGTCGGCGGGACGTTGCGGTAGGCGCCGCGCACGAGCGCTTTCACCTCGGCGGCGTACATCAGGTCGCGGCTCATCGATCCATCTCCTCGAGCGTCTGGTTGAGCCGCCGCTGTACCTCGGCCGGGATGTCAGCAGGCACCGGCCCGGCGAGCAGGCGACGCAACTCCTGCGCGAACTCCATCTCGCCGCAGCATCGCCGGCACCGGGACAGGTGCTCCTCGACGAGGGCACGATCCGCCTGGTCGACGGTGCCGTCGAGGTACTCCCAGAGCTGCCTGACGGCATCGTGGCAGCTGATCATGACGTGCCTTCCTTCAGCAACCCGGTCTCCTCGGCGTACTCCCAGAGCTCCTTCTCGAACAGCTTCCGCCCCCGGTGCAGTCGTGCCAGCACCGTTCCGAGCGGCACGTCGAGGCGCCGGGCGAGCTCCTTGGCCAGGAAGCCCTCCATGTGCACGAGCACCAGTGGGATCCGGTAGAGCGGTGGCAGCCGCATGAGTACGGCGTGGACGTCCTCCGGCCCGAACTCGCCGAGGAAGTCGAGATGGAGTGAGTCGGAGTACGGGAAGGGGTCCTCGTAGGCGATCTTGCGGTACAGCGAGAACCTCTCGACGTCGTCGAAGTCGATGGCCTGGGGCCGGCGGGCACAGGCGCGGCCGACGTCGTGGCAGCTGTTCACCAGGATGGTGGTCAGCCAGGCCGGCCCGGATTCGGCCGACTTGAGCTGGTCGTAGCGCTGGAAGCCTTTCAGCAGGCAGTCCTGTACGGCGTCCTCGGCGTCGTCCCCGACCAGCCGGCGGGCGATCGAGTAGAGCCGGGGGAGCTGCGAACTCGCGAGGTCGCGGAAGCTCTCTCGCTGATCGGTTCGGGAGTCTTCCACGGTCTTCCCCGGCCTGACGTCTAGCAGGTCCACATCTTGGAGACGCCGGTGCGAGCTGCTTTATTGCATCTCGCCGTACCTGCAATACGGCGAGCGTCTCGCCCCGTCCAAACATTCACAAGGGGGAAGGAGCGGGGATGACAGCGGTGGATCTGGTCGCACTCGAGACCAAGGTCAAGGAGACGTACCGCCTGGTGGCCGAGCAGCCGTACGGCACGTACCACTTCGAGATGGGGCGGTCGCTCGCCGAGCGGCTCGGGTACGACGGCGACCTGCTGGACCGGGTGCCGAGGGGTGCCGTGGACTCGTTCGCCGGGGTCGGGTACGTGTTCGGCCTGGCGCAGCTTGCCGACGGTGAGCGGGTGATCGATCTGGGGAGCGGCTCGGGCATGGACGCCTGCTACGCCGCCCAGTTGGTCGGTCCGCATGGACGGGTCGTCGGGGTGGACTTCACCCCGCAGCAACTCGACCGTGCGCGCGGCCTCGCCGCCGAGGCCGGGCTGGGCCGGGTCGAGTTCCGGGAGGGGCGGATCGAGAGCATTCCGGCCGACGCGGGGACGTTCGACTGTGGCATCTCGAACGGGGTGATCAACCTGTCCGCGGACAAGGCCCGGGTGTTCGCCGAGGCGGCCCGGGTACTGCGGCCGGGCGGGCGGCTGGCGATCGCCGACATCGTCACCGAACGGCCGCTGAAGGACTCCATCGTCCGCGACGCCGACCTGTGGGCCGCGTGCATCGGCGGCGCCGCCCAGCAGGACGAGTTCGTGTCGGCGGTCGAATCCGCCGGCCTCACCGTCACAGCCATGTGGCGCAACCCCTACGAGTTCATCTCGCGGCGAGCCCGCGACGCCAGCGCCACCTACGGCGTCAAGAGCATCTCCGTGCTAGCGGTGAAGACCAGCGGCTGAGTCGCGACCCGAGTCGCTCGTCAGCCCGTCCAGTTCGGAAGGGACAACCATGTCAACCACAACGCACCGCCCATCGACCAGCGCGGAACCCGCCGCACTGCGTGCCGGCTCGGCTCTGATGGCACTCGCCGCGCTCGCTTTCATCGGGTACGCGGTGATCTTCTTCGTCCGCAACTTCACCGGTGCCTTTCTCGAGCTCGGCATCGGACCCGAGCAGGTCGACGTCCGACGGGACGAGATCCGTGCCTTCAGCAACGACCTCTACCATTATGTGTCCCACCTTCACATCGCCGTCGCAGGCTTCATCGCCGCCACGGGACTGGCGACTGCGGCGCTTGCGTGGTTCGGCGTACGGCGTGGTCTGCTCTGGGCCTACGTGACAGCGGTGGCGGCACCTGTCCTCGGCCTGGCGGTAGCGCTGCCTGCGCACTACCCGTGGGGCCTCGACACCATCGGGCATCTCGGTCTGATCTACCTCGCCACGGCGATCTTCGTCATCGGCGCCGCGGTGGCGCTCAAGCCGCTGCTGGCCGCACACCGCGGACAGGGCGGCGAGGGAACCTGACCACGACCATCGACACCGACCGCCGGGACACTGCCGTCGAGCAACTCTTCCAGGCCACGATCGGTGCCGTTGAGCTGCTCCATGTGTACGTCGGTGACGGTCTCGGCCTCTACAGCGCACTGACTGCTGCCCGAAGCTGCGGCGGCCGACCGGGCGAGCTTCGAGAACCGCGACGCCGGCAGTCCAGCGCTGGTCGGACGGTACGACCTGGTGACATTCTTCGAGACCGGGTACGACATGGCCGACCGGGTGGCGTCGCTGCGAGCGGCTCGTGCCCTGCTCGCGCCGGGCGGTGCTGATCAGGCATCTCGACGCGATAAGTGACTCGTGGGTAATATTCGGGTATGGTAAGCCAGGTGTTGGGGATGTGGGAGAAGTTGCGAGCGGTCCCGGGCGGGGAGCGGGTGTTCTCCCGCGGGTTCACCTGGAAGGCGCCGTACTTCCGGTCGATCCGGCCGCGGTTCGTGCAGGTGAGCCCGAACTACGCGGCGCTGGTGCTGCCGAAGCGGCGGGCCGTGCAGAACCACATCGGGACGGTGCATGCGATTGCCGTCTGCAACGGTCTGGAAGCGGCCATGGGAGCGTTGGCCGAGGCGACCGTTCCCGCCGGCAAGCGCTGGCTGCCGAAGGGCATGGAGGTCGCCTACCTGGCCAGGTCGACCACCGACCTGACCTGCTCCGCCGAGACCGACCCCGAGTCCTGGACGGCCGGCCCCGACGTGCCGGTCCGCGTCAAGGCCACGCGGGACGACGGCACGGTGGTGGTCGAAGGCACGATCCACCTGTGGGTGACCGACCGGAAGTAGCTCGGGCCGCCTGGCGGCGTCCACCGGGGGTATCGGTGTCGCCCGGGTGATCGGCGACGACGTAGGGTCTGCGGCGTGAGTGACGCGTTGCGGTTCGTGGATGTCACCGAGGATCAGCTGGACGCGGTGATCCGGGTGCGGGCGCGCTCCTTCGGCGGGTTGGCGGCCGGCGATCGGGAGCAGTGGCTCGAGGACGCCCGGGTGTTCATAGGCGACGGGCGGTACGTCGGGGTCGCCGCCGGGGACGAGGTGGTCGCGGCCGCCCGCTTCTGGGACTTCGAGCAGTGGTGGTCCGGTCGCCGGGTGCCGATGGCCGGGGTCGCGGGTGTCGTCGTGTCGCCGGAGTACCGCGGCCGTGGGGTGGGCAGCACGCTGATGCGCGGGCTGCTGCAACGGGCTGTGGACAAGGGTTTCCCGCTGTCCGGGCTGTATCCGGCGACCACGGTGATCTACCGGCACCTCGGCTACGAGTTCGGTGGCGGCCGATACCGGTTCTCGTTCCCGGCGGCCGACCTGCGGGCGCTGGGTGGCAAGGAGGTCGCCGTACGGCGTGCCGGGCCGGCGGACGCGGAGCGGTTCCTGGAACTCGTCGGCCAGCTGCACGAACGGCGCCGTACCAACGGTCCGCTGATCTGGCCGGTCAAGCAGGTCACCGGGTGGCTCGCGGACGAGGACAACTTCGCGTATCTCGCCGACGACGGTTTCGTCGTCTACAACTGGTCCGGCTCCGACCTGTGTGTGGACGAGCTCGTGGCCGGCTCCGAGGCGACCGCTCGCGCACTGTGGGCGACTGTCGGCTCAGGCTCGTCCATCGCGAGCACTGTGCAGGCCTACATCTCGCCGGACGACCCGGTGCATCTCCTGGTCGAGCACGAGGCCTACAAGGACGTGCAGCACCAGCGCTGGATGGTGCGACTGCTCGAGGCTCCTGCGGCGATCGCCGCCCGCGGCTTCGCGCCGGACGCAACCGTGGAGGCCGACCTGCGGATCGACGACCCGGAGATACCAGCCAACAGCGGAGACTGGCACCTGTCAGTGGCCGGCGGTTCCGGCCGGCTCACCCGGACCCAGGCCTCCGGTGACGTGCTGCGGCTCGGCCCCCGTGGCCTCGCGGCGCTCTATGCCGGTACGCCGCTGGCCACGCTCCGTGCGTCCGGCCTCGCCTCGGGCGGAGCCGCGGCGGACCTGGACACGGTCTTCGCGGGCGCCACGCCGTACATGCTCGACTACTTCTGATCGCGGTGCCGATAGGGTTGTCGAACAAACGTTCGGAGGTGGTCCATGCGGGTGCTCGGCGTCGACCCGGGGCTGACCCGGTGCGGCCTCGGCATCGTCGAGGGCACACCCGGTAGGCCGCCGGCGCTGGTCGCCGTCGGCGTGATCCGGACGCCGGCCGACCTGGACGTGGCCAAGCGGCTGGTCCGGATCGAGGCCGGGCTGGAGGAGTGGATCACCGAGCACCGGCCGGACGCGGTCGCGGTCGAGCGGGTGTTCGCGCAGCACAACGTGCGGACGGTGATGGGTACGGCGCAGGCGTCCGGGGTCGCGATG
The DNA here is from genome assembly GCF_004348725.1 of Kribbella turkmenica. Classification (GTDB taxonomy): domain Bacteria; phylum Actinomycetota; class Actinomycetes; order Propionibacteriales; family Kribbellaceae; genus Kribbella; species Kribbella turkmenica. The sequence continues at coordinate 30,715 of NZ_SMKR01000048.1, read as the reverse complement.
GTGGTCGCGGCCCGGCGTGGCCTGCCGGTCGCGCTGCACACCCCGAGCGAAGTGAAGGCCGCGGTCACCGGCTCCGGCCGGGCGGGCAAGGAGCAGGTCACCGCGATGGTGACCCGGATCCTCAGGCTGGCCGAGCGGCCGACGCCCGCCGACGCGGCGGACGCGCTGGCGCTGGCGATCTGCCAGGTCTGGCGCGGTGGGACGACGTCCCGCCTGCAGGAGGCGGCCGGCACCCGGTCGAACCTCGAGGCGTTGGCGCAGGCCCAGTCCCGCCTGCAGGTGGCGCGGCTCCGTGCGGCGGTGGCCGCCCAGGAGAGCAAGAGATGAGGAAGCGCGTGCCGGGAGGTTGGCGATGATCGCGTTCGTGCGCGGGCCGGTGGCGGCCATCGGTGTGGACAGTGCCGTGATCGAGGTCGGGGGAGTGGGCCTCCTGGTGTACTGCGACCCCGGCACGCTGGCGGGGTTGCGGCCGGGGCAGGAGGCCCGGGTCGCGACGTCGATGGTGGTGCGCGAGGACTCGCTGACGCTGTACGGCTTCGCGGACGACGACGCGAAGAGCCTGTTCGAGCTGCTGCAGACCGCTTCCGGCGTCGGGCCGAAGCTGGCGCAGGCCGCGCTCGCGGTGCTCAGCCCGGACCAGTTGCGGCAGGCGGTCGCCACCGAGGATCTCGCCGTACTGGTGAAGGTGCCGGGGATCGGGAAGAAGGGTGCGCAGCGGATCGTGCTGGAGCTGAAGGACAAGATCGGCGCGCCCTCGAAGACGGTGACCGGCCGGCCGCTGCAGTCGCAGGAGGCCTGGCGGGACCAGGTGCACGCCGGTCTGGTCGGGCTCGGCTGGTCCGCCCGGGACGCGGAGGACGCGGTCACCGCGGTCTCGCCGCTCGCCGCCGACAGTCCGGACCCGTCCGTCCCCGACCTGCTCCGCGCCGCGCTGCGCGTGCTCTCGAAGGCGTAACCGATGGAGGACAACGTCAGGCCGCTGGTGTCCGCGGACGCCGTGGATCTCGAGGAACGCAAGATCGAGTCCGCGCTCCGCCCGCGCACCCTGGCCGAGTTCGGCGGACAGCGCCGGGTCAGCGAGCAGCTCGAACTGGTCCTGCACGCGGCGCGCGGGCGCAACCGGGCTCCGGACCACGTGCTGCTGTCCGGTCCGCCCGGCCTGGGCAAGACCACGCTGGCGATGATCATCGCCAGCGAGCTGGCGGCGCCGCTGCGGATCACCAGCGGTCCGGCGATCCAGCACGCCGGCGACCTGGCCGCGATCCTGTCCGGGCTGAGCGAGGGGGAGGTGCTGTTCCTCGACGAGATCCACCGGATGTCCCGGCCCGCCGAGGAACTGCTGTACATGGCGATGGAGGACTTCCGGGTCGACGTGATCGTCGGCAAGGGACCGGGCGCCACCGCGATCCCGCTGGAGATCCCGCCGTTCACGCTGGTCGGCGCGACCACCCGGGCGGGCCTGCTGCCGGGGCCGCTGCGGGACCGGTTCGGGTTCACCGGGCACCTGGAGTTCTACGAGGCCGCCGAGCTGGAGAAGATCGTCAACCGGTCGGCCGCGCTGCTCGAGGTCGACATCACCCCCGAGGGCGCGGCCGAGATCGCCTCCCGGTCCCGCGGCACGCCGCGGATCGCGAACCGGCTGCTGCGCCGGGTCCGCGACTACGCCGAGGTGCGGGCCGACGGGATCATCACGCTCGCGCTGTCGAAGGCGGCGCTGGAGCTGTACGAGGTGGACAAGATGGGCCTGGACCGGCTGGACCGTTCCGTCCTGGACGCGCTGTGCCGCCGTTTCGGCGGCGGTCCGGTCGGACTTTCCACCTTGGCGGTTGCGGTCGGCGAGGAACGTGAGACCGTGGAGGAAGTGGCCGAACCGTTTCTGGTCCGGTCGGGCTATCTGGCTCGTACGCCGCGCGGTCGCGTCGCCACGCCCGCGGCCTGGCGGCACATCGGGCTGAAGGTCCCGAAGGGCGCCACGTTCGCGGACACGCTCTTCGACACAGAGTGAATACGGCACCGGGTGGTCGCTCGAGTAACTCAAACGTGACCCGGTGTCATGAGGTGATTGTTGCCACCCAGGGTTAGACTCCCCGGTGGCCTGACCTCAGGTCGTTCCGCTGTGACCTGCACGCCTCTGCAGAGCGTGCCGGATGCCCCGTACTCCCGACGACGAAGGATTCTGAGTCCCGATGCAACTGATCGCCGTACCGATGGCCTCTTCCGGGGGCGGCTCCGGCTTCACGCTGCTGCTGCCGCTGATCCTGATCGTCGGGATGATCTGGTTCATGAGCCGCACCCAGCGCAAGCAGCGCCAGCGGCAGGCCGAGACGGTCGCCTCCCTCACTCCCGGCACGAAGGTGATCACCACCAGCGGCTTGGTCGGGATCGTCGAGGAGACCGACGACGACTACGTAACGCTGGAGATCTCCGAGGGCGTCCTGGTGCAGGTGGTCAAGGCCGCGATCGGCCGGGTGCTCCCGGACGAGGACGCCGCCGAGACCCCGGCCGCCGACGACAAGGCCGAGGACACGACCGACGCCGCCGAGGAACCGGTCGAGGTCGACGAGCCCGCCAAGGACCCGGTCGACGTACCGGACGCGGGTCGCGACAAGGCCGCGGAGAAGGCGGACGGCAAGGCGCAGGACAGCACCAAGCTGCCGCCGACGCACACCGAGAACTGACGTACCGTCCTAACGGCCTGCGGCGCGCCGACCGGCGTCCATCAGACGATGCGGCGCGCCCAGAAGCACAAAGGTTGAATCTGACGTGGCAACGACGACGACATCCCGCCCCGGGCGGCTACTGATCGTCTTGGGGGTCATCGTGGTCCTGCTGTTCGGGATCATGGGGCTGACCAAGACCTGGGAGCCCAAGCTCGGTCTGGACCTGCGCGGTGGCACCACCATCACGCTGACCGCCAACTCGTTGGCCGGTGGCGGTTCGGTGACCGCCGACCAGCTGAACGAGGCGAAGAACATCATCTCCCAGCGGGTCAACGGTGCGGGTGTCGCGGAGGCCGACATCACCACCTCCGGTTCGAACCACATCAACGTGGCCGTGCCGGGTGCCACCCAGGACGCCTTGGTGAAGCAGGTCGGCCAGACCGCCCTGCTGTACTTCCGGATCGTCTACGACGCCCAGGCCGCGGCGCCGCCGGCGACCCCGTCCCCGACGCCGAGCGGGACGCCGACCGGCAAGCCGAGTACGACGCCGAAGCCGAGCACCACCGTCAAGCCCAGCACGACGGTCAAGCCCAGCACGACCCCGACGGCCACGCCGAACGGGCGGGCCTGGAGCAGCGTCCTCGGCAACGCCGACCCGACGCCGCCCCCCACGCCCACGCCCACGCCGACCGTCAAGCCGAGCACCCCGGCCGCGACCCCGTCGACGCCGGCCGCTTCGACCGACCCGCTGCAGTACGTCCCGGACGCGGCCACGCAGACCGCGTTCGCGGCGTTCAAGTGCGGCGACAAGCAGACCGACGACCCGAACAAGCCGCTGTTCTCCTGCGACCGCAACGGCCAGTACCGGTACCTGCTCGGTCCGGCGATCATGAAGGGCACCGACCTGGCCGACGCCAGCGCCGGGATCCCGCAGGGCGGCTTCCAGTGGCAGGTGAACCTGAAGTTCACCGGCGAGGGCGGCGACAAGTTCCTCAAGGCCACGCAGAACATCTCCGCCCGCGGCCAGGGCCAGAACCTGTTCGCGATCGTGCTGGACGGCGAGACCATCTCCACGCCGAGCGTCGAGAGCCCGATCCCGGGCGGCCAGGCGCAGATCACCGGTACCTTCACCGAGTCCGAGGCGCGCGACCTGGCGAACGTGCTGAAGTACGGTGCCCTGCCGGTGTCGTTCGACATCTCGTCGGTCGAGACGGTGTCGCCGCAGCTCGGTGGCGACCAGCTGTCCGCGGGCATCTGGGCCGGTATCGCCGGCCTCGCGCTGGTCGTGCTGTTCTCGTTCCTGTACTACCGCGGTCTGGGCCTGGTCGTCGTTTTCTCGCTGGCGGCGGCCGCCGTCCTGACGTACGCCTCGGTCGTGCTGCTCGGCAAGGCGATCGGGTTCACCCTGACGCTCGCCGGTATCGCCGGTCTGATCGTGGCCATCGGTATCACCGCGGACTCGTTCGTCGTCTACTTCGAACGACTCCGCGACGAGGTCCGCGAGGGGCGCAGCCTGCGGTCGTCGGTGGAGACCGGGTGGGCCCGGGCCAAGCACACGATCATCGCGGCCGACTCGATCTCGCTGCTGGCCGCGATCGTGCTGTACATCCTGGCGATCGGCAGCGTCCGGGGCTTCGCGTTCACCCTCGGCCTGACCACGTTGATCGACCTGGTCGTGGTGTTCATCTTCACCAAGCCGCTCGTCACGCTGCTCGCACGGACCGACTTCTTCGGTCACGGCCACAAGCTGTCCGGCCTGGATCCGGAGCATCTCGGGGTGGAACGGCTACCGGGGCAGATGAAGCCGTCCGCGCGGCCGGCCAAGCCGTCCGCGACGAAGCCGGTGGGAGGGCAGGTCTGATGTCGAAGCTCGGGCAGCTGGGTGCGAAGCTGCACAGCGGCGAGGTTTCGTACGACTTCATCGGCAAGCGCAAGTTCTGGTTCGTTGTGTCCCTGGTGCTGATCGCGGTCTCCCTGATCGGGTTGTTCACCCGTGGACTCTCGCTTGGCATCGAGTTCAAGGGCGGCGTCGAGTACCAGACGAACGTCAAGGTCACCGACAGCACCGTGCAGGACTTCGGCGACGCGGTGAAGGCGACCAACGCCCAGGACCTCGGCGACCCGATCGTCACCACCGTCGGCGCCGACAAGGTGCGGGTGCAGACGAAGCCGCTGAGCCAGGACGACATCACCAAGGTCCGGGCGGCGATCGCCCAGGAGGCCGGCGTGCCGGTCGACCAGGTGACGTCGCAGCAGATCGGCGCGTCCTGGGGCCAGCAGATCGCGAACAAGGCGATCCTCGCGCTGGTGGTGTTCCTCGGCCTGGTGTTCCTGGTCATCTGGGCGTACTTCCGCGAACCCAAGGCCTCGATGGCCGCCATCATCGCGCTGGTCCATGACGTGACCATCACGGTCGGCGTGTACGCACTGGTCGGTTTCGACGTCACCCCCGCCACGGTGATCGGCGTCCTGACCATCCTGGGGTACTCGCTGTACGACACGGTCGTGGTGTTCGACAAGGTGCGGGAGAACACCCGGGGGATCACCGGGTCCAACCGGTTCACCTACTCCGACGCGACCAACCTCGCCGTCAACCAGACCGTCGTACGGTCGATCAACACCACGCTGATCGCGTTGCTGCCGGTCGGATCGATCCTTGCCGTCGGCACGTTCGTGCTGGGCACAGGGCCGCTGAAGGACCTGTCGCTGGCGCTGTTCGTCGGGATCGCGATCGGGGCCTACTCCTCGGTGTTCATCGCGCCGGCGCTGCTGGCGGTGTTCAAGGAGCGCGAGCCGGGCATGCAGGCGCTGAACCGGCGGGTCACCGCGAAGCGGGCCCAGACCGCGGCGTCCTCGGCTCCGGCCGGTGCCACGCCGGTCGCTGTCGGAGCCGGCGCGGGCGGCGGTACCGCCACGAAGGCAGCGCCGCGCAAGCAGGACCGGCCCACGGGTACGGCGCCGACGCCGGCGGCCCGCCCGATGAAGGCGAGCGGAGCGGGACGGCCGCAGCCGTCGCGCAAGCCGCGATCAAAGCGCGGTAAGTGATGCGCTCGCTCGAGCAGGTGCTGAAGGACGGGATCCGCGACGTCCCGGACTACCCGCAGCCGGGGGTGGTGTTCAAGGACATCACCCCGCTGCTGGCCGACCACAGCGGGTTCGCCCAGGTGGTCGAGGCGCTGGCCGCGTCCGGCAAGGACGACGACGGCACCCCGGCGGTCGACAAGGTGGTCGGGATCGAGGCGCGCGGGTTCATCCTGGCCGCCCCGGTCGCGCTCGCCCTCGGCGCGGGGTTCGTGCCGGTCCGGAAGCAGGGGAAGCTGCCGGCGGCGACGTACGCGGAGTCGTACGCGCTGGAGTACGGCGAGGCGACCATCGAGGTGCACCAGGACGCGTTCGCGCCGGGGGACAGGGTGCTCGTGATCGACGACGTCCTCGCCACCGGCGGCACCGTGGAGGCCTGCCTCCGCCTCATCCGCCGCTGCGAGGCCGAGGTCACCGCGACCGCGGTCCTCCTGGAGCTGTCCTTCCTGCCCGGCCGGGACCGCCTCGCCGGCGAGAACGTCAGCGCCCTCGTCACGGTCTGAGCCTGGCTGCATCGGGATAACTCGCCGCGATCGGAGCCTGACTCGGCGTGTTGTCCACAGGGCGTTTCAACCTCGTTGGTTGCTTCCCCCTAGACTGGTGCTCTGTCGGCGGAGGGACACAGACGTGGGCGAAGACCCGGCGATGACGTCAGCGGTGCCGAACGTGGTACCGCAGGAGCCCCCGCGCGCCCCGGCGCGTCCGGCTCCGTCACCGCCGGCTGCCGTCCAACCGCCCCGGATCGCGCCGGCCCGGGTCCGCGCCCGGCTCGCCCGCCTGGGCGGCACCCGGCACCCGAACCGGGCGCCTATGCTCGAGCCGCTGTTCAGGGTCGTCCGGGCCACCCACCCGAAGGCCGACCTCGGCCTGATCGAGCGCGCCTACCGGACGGCGGAGAAGTACCACACCGGCCAGTTGCGCAAGAGCGGTGACGCCTACATCACCCACCCGCTCGCCGTCGCCACGATCCTGGCCGAGCTCGGCATGACCGCACCGACCCTGTGCGCCGCGCTGCTCCACGACACCGTCGAGGACACGCCGTACACGGTCGAGGACCTGACCCGCGACTTCGGCGAAGAGATCGCCATGCTGGTCGACGGCGTCACCAAGCTGGACAAGGTCAAGTACGGCGAGTCCGCGCAGGCCGAGACGATCCGCAAGATGGTCGTCGCGATGGCCAAGGACATCCGGGTGCTGGTGATCAAGCTGGCCGATCGGCTGCACAACATGCGCACGCTCGGATTCCTGCGGCAGGAGAAGCAGGAGCGGATCGCCCGCGAGACGCTGGAGATCTACGCCCCGCTGGCCCACCGGCTCGGTATGAACACGATCAAGTGGGAGCTCGAGGACCTGTCGTTCTCGACCCTGCACCCGAAGGTGTACGACGAGATCGTCCGGCTGGTCGCCGAGCGGGCGCCGTCGCGGGACGAGTACCTCGCGTCCGTGATCGACCAGGTGCACGAGGACCTGCGCGCCGCCAAGGTCAAGGCCACCGTCACCGGCCGGCCGAAGCACTACTACTCGATCTACCAGAAGATGATCGTCCGCGGCCGCGAGTTCGGCGACATCTACGACCTGGTCGGCATCCGCGTGCTGGTCGAGTCGGTCCGGGACTGTTACGCGGCGCTCGGCATCCTGCACGCGCGCTGGAACCCGGTGCCCGGCCGGTTCAAGGACTACATCGCGATGCCGAAGTTCAACATGTACCAGTCGCTGCACACCACTGTGATCGGTCCGCAGGGCAAGCCGGTGGAGCTGCAGATCCGGTCGTTCGCGATGCACCGCCGGGCGGAGTACGGCATCGCCGCGCACTGGAAGTACAAGGAGGACCCGAGCTCGGCGGCGCCCGAGGCGGCCGGTCCGCCCAGCACCGAGATCGGCGGCCCGAACGAGATGCCGTGGGTCCGGCAGCTGGTCGACTGGCAGCGGGAGACCTCCGATCCGTCGGAGTTCCTGGACTCGCTGCGGTTCGAGATCAACAACTCCGAGGTCTACGTCTTCACCCCGCGCGGCGACGTGATGTCGCTGCCGGCCGGGTCGTCGCCGGTCGACTTCGCCTACGCGATCCACACCGAGGTCGGGCACCGCTGCATTGGTGCCCGGGTGAACGGCCGGCTCGTGCCGCTGGAGAGCACCCTCGAGAACGGTGACGTCGTCGAGGTGTTCACCTCGAAGGCGCAGGGCGCGGGTCCGTCGCGCGACTGGCTGTCGTTCGTCAAGAGCCCCCGCGCGCGGAACAAGATCAAGCACTGGTTCTCCAAGGAGCGCCGCGACGAGGCGATCGAGCACGGCAAGGACGCGATCGCCAAGCAGCTCCGCAAGGAGGGCCTGCCGCTGCAGCGTCTGCTGTCGCACGAGACTCTCACCGCGGTCGCGAACTCACTGCGCTACCCGGACGTGACCGGTCTGTACGCCGCGGTCGGCGAGAGCCATGTGAGCGCCCAGGCCGTCGTCCGGCGCCTGATCGAGACGTACGGCGGTGAGGAGGGCGCGGCCGAGGACCTGGCCGAGGGCCTGCGCCTGCCGGCGTCGAAGGAGCGGCGCAAGCGGGCCGCGCGCGGCGACGCCGGTGTCATCGTCAAGGGCGCGACGGACGTGCTGTCGAAGCTCGCCCGGTGCTGTACGCCGGTGCCCGGCGACGAGATCATCGGCTGGATCACCAGGGGTGCGGGTGTGTCCGTGCACAGGGCCGACTGTGCGAACGTCGAGAACCTGCAGACCCAGCCCGAGCGGATCGTCGAGGTCGAGTGGGCCCCGACGGCGCAGTCGGTCTTCCTGGTGGCGATTCAGGTCGAGGCACTGGACCGGGCCCGCCTGCTCTCGGACATCACCCGAGTTCTCTCCGACTACCACGTCAACATCCTCTCGGCAGCGCTCACCACGACCCGGGACCGCATCGCCAAGTCCCGCTTCACCTTCGAGATGGGCGACCCCACCCACCTGGGCCACGTCCTCAAGGCGGTGCGCTCGGTCGAGGGCGTCTTCGACGTCTACCGCGTCACCCAGTAGAGGGCAGGTGGGCGTTCAGAGCCTCACGCAGCACGAGGCTGAGGAGCGGTCGAGGCTGCTAGCGGTCGACCGCTACGAGATCGACGTGGATCTGACCGGACTGGCCAGTGGCTCGCGGGTTCGTTGTGTGTCGCGGATCAGCTTCGCCTGCCGGCAGCCCGGGGCGGACAGCTTCGTCGACTGTGCGGCGGACGTGCAGAGCGCGACACTCAACGGAGCGCGGCTCCCGGCGGCCGTGGACGGCCGGATCGCACTGGCCGGTCTGGCCGAGCGCAACGAACTCATCGTGGTTTCCACACAGGTGACGGACGCCGACCGGCAGGGCGTGCACAGGGCGGTGGATCCGGCTGACGACCGGGTGTACGCCTACACGGACTTCACTCCGGACTACGCCCGGTTCGTCTGGGCCTGTTTCGATCAGCCGGACCTCAAGGCGCCGTACGCGTTCACGGTGACGGCTCCCCCCGACTGGCTGGTGTTGAGCAACAGCGGTGATCCTCGGATCGAGGAGGCCGGCTCCGCGCGGAGATGGACCTTCCCGCCGACCCCACCGCTGGCGTCGTACAACACGGTGATCAACGCCGGGCCGTACTACGAGATCCGCCGGGAGGGGGCGGGGCATGATCTCGGGCTGTTCGCCCGCCAGTCACTGGCGCCGGTCCTCGACCGCGACGCGGACGAGCTGTTCACGTTGACGACCCAGGGGCTGGAGTTCTTCTCCGACCGGTTCGGGATGGCGTTCCCGCAGCGCAAGTACGACCAGGTCTTCACGCCGGAGTTCCCCGGCGCGATGGAGAACTTCGGCTGCGTCACCTGGATGGACTGGTTCCTGCGCAGAAGTACGCCGACCAGGGCCGAGTGGGACATCTTCGCCCGCTACCTCCTGCACGAGCTCGCGCACATGTGGTTCGGGAACATCGTCACCATGCGGTGGTGGGACGACCTCTGGCTGAACGAGGCGTTCGCCGAGTTCGCCAGCAACTGGGCCGCGGTCCGGGCGACGTCGTACACCGACGCCTGGGCGGCGCACCTGGCCGGCGAGAAGCTCAAGGCGTACTTCGTCGACCAGGGCCCGACCACGCATCCGATTCGCCAGGCGGTGCGGGACGTCGCCGAGGCCGAGGCGACGTTCGACGCGATCACCTATCCCAAGGGCGCGTCGGTGCTGCAGCAGCTGATGACGTACATCGGCGAAGCAGAATTCTCAACCGGGTTGACCGACTACTTCGCCAAGCATGCCTGGGGCAACACGACCTTGCAGGACCTGATCGATGCCCTTGCCGGAGCGAGCGGACGCGACCTGGACGCGTGGCGGGAAGGCTGGCTGGAAACGGCGGGCACCGATCGGATCACCCTCGAACGCGACGCCACCGGCCCCGTCCTGGTGGCGAAGGGCCCGAACGGACCGGCGAGACCCCAGATCCTTGCCGTGGGCGCGTATCGGAGCCACGACGACCGCCTCGAGCGTGTGGCTGTGGAGTACGTCGAACTGACCGGTGGACGAACCATGCTGGAGCTGCCTCCCGCCGACCTGTACCTGGTCAACGACGAGGACCTGACCTTCGCCTCGACGAGGCCTGATGCCGTGACGAGGGACGGGTTCGTCGGCAACGCGGCCGGCCTGCCCACTCCGATCTCCAGAGGCGTCGCGGTGGCCACGGCGTGGGACATGCTCATCAACGGCGAGGCGACAGCGGCGGAGGTCGTGCGGTGCCTGACCGGCGTACTCGCCGTCGAGACCTCCGCGTCGGTGATCGAGCCGTACCTGAACCTGGCTGTCGAGGCCGCTGACCTGTGGAGCCCTGACTCCGAGCGGGACCTGCTCTTGCGGGCAGTGGCGGCGACCTGCCGTCGTCTCGCGGGCGATCCGGCGTACTGGAAGGCGGCGCTGCGTGGCTTCGCACGTACTGCGGCGGACCTCGAGCAGGTCGCTTGGCTGCAGGCTGAGTCGGGAGAGGACGTCGATCTTCACTGGCGGGCTTTGGTCCGCAAGGCTCAGCTCGGCGGCCCGACCGGCGAGGAGGCTCGGCTCCTCCTTGACCGGGACCCGGATCCCGAAGCGTGGGTCAGCAGGCTCCGAGTCCGCGCGGCGACTCCGGATCCCGCGGAGAAGGAGGCCGTCTGGGACACGTTGGTGCGGGAGCGAGCTGTGCCGATCGCTTCGGTGCACTCGGTCGCGTCGGTCTTCTGGAGCGCCGGGCAGGAGGGACTGCTGGAACCCTACGCGGAGGCCTATCTCGATCTCGTGCCGACCTTCCACCGCGGCGGAGTAATGCCGGCGACAACCTTCACGAGAAGCCTTTTCCCGTTCTTCGGCGCCGACCGGACGTTCGTCGAACGGGCGGAACGCCTGGCGCTGGAGTCCGTTCCCGTCGTCCGCACGAACCTCCTCGACCGCGCCGACCGGATGAGCCGGATGCTGCGCGCACGCGCACTCACCAGCGTCGAGGCAGCCGAGGATGCTGGCAGAGAAACGCACCAACAGCCAATTCCAGGGCCGGGTACGACCCCCACAGGTCTGTCCGCCGAACCGGGATGATGTGCCAGCCAAGTCCTTCGAGCTCGGTACGCCGGCTCTCGTCACGCCGCTCGGCTCCGCGCCCCGAGTGCCAAAGGTCGCTGTCGTACTCGAGCCCGAGCCTCCGCCCGTCAACCGGCCGCCCCGGGTAGCCCACATCCAGCCGGTACGAGCTGCGCGCCCCGCAACCCGGATCTGCAGCTCAGGCACCCCGAACCCAGCATCAACCAACCGAAGCCGAAGCCACGACTCCCCAGGCGAGGCGGCACGGGCGTCGGCGTACGCAAGGACCTCTGCTGGTTGGGAGGTGCTGTCCGCGGCGAAGTAGGCGGCTGATGCCTCCTTGAGCTCTTCGACAGTGACAGTGCGGGAGTGCAGCAGCGCGTCCACGGCGGAGAGCGCGAAGGGGCGATGGAGGACTTTGGCGAGCTCGATCGCCGTCGCGGCCGGAGTGGTGACTTTCAACCCGCGTACGTCGACCGTCGGCCGCGGCTGAAACGTCCACTGCGGACGGATGGCGGGCTCCGGACTCAGCGCGGTCGTGTCGATCCCGTGCAGCCAAGCCGCTGCCCGCCCGCAGACCACGGCATCCGGCGGTACGACGAGCCGCAACGCGTCAGCCCGCAGTTCGGGGGAGTCAGCGACGCGGACGTCGACGTACACGCCCTGCAGAACTTGACGGATCTCACCACGGCCCAGCAGCCACGCGAGCTTGCGGGGGACTTGCCGGGCCGTGAAGGGGAGACCGGCGAAGTAGTAGGGCGGGTCGTACTGAAACATCCCAGCAGGATGACGCAATCCCACAATCCGTGCCGACCGTTGTCCACAGGCTCGCGCCAAGACGCCACCACGGTGTCGGGGTGACAGGCCGGCCCGCGCGGAGCACCGCGTGGGTCAGGTCAAGGTCAGCTGAATTCGGCGAGGGCGTTCTGGGCCTGGGTGAGCCATTCGCGGCGGGCGGCGATGGCTTCGCGGGCCTCGTTGGCCTTGCGGGTGTTGCCCTGGGAGTCGGCCTTGGCGGCCTGCTTCTCGAGGTCGGCGATCAGGGACTGGAGCTGCTTGACGGTCGCTTCGGCGCGGGCACGGGCCTCGGGGTTGCTGCGGTTCCAGACCTCGTCCTCGGCGGCCTTGACGGCCTGCTCGACGGCGCGCAGGCGGGAGTCGATGGCGCGCATCGAGTCGCGCGGGACCTTGCCGACCTGGTCCCAGCGGTCGAGCAGGTCGCGCAGTTGCTCGCGGGCGGTCTTGGCGTCCTCGACCGGGAGGATGGCCTCGATCTCGACCAGCAGGGCCTCCTTGGCCTGGAGGTTCGCGACCTGTTCGGCGTTCTCCTCGGCCTGGATGGCGTCGCGGGCGCCGAAGAACTGGTCCTGGGCGGCGCGGAAGCGGGCCCACAATTTGTCGTCGACCTCGCGCGGCGCCGGGCCGGCGGCCTTCCATTGCCGCATCAGGTCGCGGAAGCGCCCGGACGTCGGGCCCCAGTCGGTGGAGGAGGCGAGCGTCTCCGCCTCGGCGGCAAGCCGTTCCTTCACCACGGCGGCTTCCTCGCGCTTCGAGGACAGCTCGGCGAAGTGCTGTTTGCGGTGCCGGGTGTACGTCGTCCGCGCGGAGGAGAAGCGGTGCCACAGTTCGTCGTCGCTGGACTTGTCGAGCCGCGGCAGCGCCTTCCACTCGTCCAGGAGCTCGCGCAGCCGGGTGACGCCGTGGCGCCAGTCGGTGCCGGCGGCGATCGTCTCGGCCTCGGTGGCGATCTTGGTCTTGGCGGCGCGCGCCTCCTCGACCTTCGCGGCCCGTTCGGCCTTGCGCTTCTCGCGCTGCTGGGCGACGAGCGGCGTGAGCGCCTCGAGCCGGGCGCGCAGGCCGTCGAGGTCGCCGACCGCCTGGGCCTCCTCGATCGTGCCGGCGACCTTCTTCACCGCGGCCCGGGCGTCGTCGGGGGACACCGTGCCCGCCTGGACGCGCTTCTCCAGCAGATCGACCTCGAACGCCAGTGCGTCGTACCGGCGGGTGTAGAAGGCGAGAGCCTCCTCGGGGTTCGCGTCCGGCCACTGGCCGACCGCCCGTTCACCGTCCTTGGTCCGTACGAAGACCGTTCCGTCCTCGGCTACCCGGCCCCAGCTCTCTCCGGCCACAACTCGCCCCTTCCGGCGGTATGCACTGCGCTCGTGCCCATTCTGGTCAGTCCCCGGTCCAACCGCGTGGACAGAGCCTGCCTGGGCGCGTCGAGCCGCTGTCTCGACGCTTATCCCTGAACAATCACAAACTCCACGCTGTGACGCAACGGGGTTGAGTCACAATCCGGTTCGATCTCCAGGTGCGGGCACCGGTAACCTTGGGTGGTCGCGCACCGTTCCAGGAAGGTCAGTCGTGCTCATCGCCGGGTTCCCCGCGGGGTCGTGGGGTACGAACTGCTACGTCGTCGCCACCGGCCAGGGCGCGGAATGCCTCGTCATCGACCCGGGCCAGGACGCGACCGCGGGCGTTGAGCAGGTAGTCCGGGAGAACAAGCTGAAACCGGTCGCGGTGCTGCTCACGCACGGTCACATCGACCACATGTTTTCCGTACTCCCGGTCTGCGGGACGTACGACGCGACCGCCTGGATCCACCCGGACGACCGGTACCTGCTCAGCGACCCGATGGCCGGGATCAGCCCGGAGTCGGCGCGGATGCTGCTCGGCGGCAAGCACGAGTTCGCCGAGCCGGACGACGTCGCCGAGCTCAAGGACGGCCTGAGCCTGGAGCTGGCCGGGCTCAGCCTCACCGTCGACCACACCCCGGGCCACACCCGGGGGTCGGTCACGTTCACCACGCCGTACGACGGGCCGGAAGAGGTGCCCGCGGTTCTGTTCTCCGGTGACGTGTTGTTCGCCGGGTCGATCGGCCGGACGGATCTGCCTGGGGGCGACCATCCGGCGATGCTGCATACGTTGGCCACCAAGATCCTGCCGATGCGCGACGAGATCGTCGTCCTGCCGGGTCATGGTGGCCAGACCACGATCGGCCGGGAGAAGGCGACCAACCCCTACTTGCAGGACCTGGAGATACCGAAGCGATGAGTAAGGTGACCCCGCTCAGCGGGTTCCCGGAGTTTCTGCCCGCAGACCGGATCGTCGAGCAGCAGTTCCTCGACGTGATCCGGGAGACGTTCGAGCTGCACGGGTTCGCGTCGATCGAGACCCGCGCGGTGGAGCCGGTCGAGCGGCTGTCCAACCAGGGCGAGGACGCCGACAAGGAGATCTACGGCGTCCGCCGGCTGGCCGCGGACAGTGACGAGGACGCGGCGCTCGGTCTGCACTTCGACCTCACCGTGCCGTTCGCCCGGTACGTGCTGGAGCACAGCGGCAAGCTGGTGTTCCCGTTCCGCCGCTACCAGATCCAGAAGGTGTGGCGGGGTGAGCGCCCGCAGGAGGGCCGGTACCGCGAGTTCACCCAGGCCGACATCGACATCGTCGACAGCGGTGAGCTTCCGTTCCACTACGAGGTCGAGCTTCCGCTGGTGATCGCCCACGCGTTCAGCAGGCTGCCGATCCCGCCGTTCCGGATCCAGGTGAACACCCGGCAGATCCCGGAGGGCTTCTACCGGGGCCTCGGGATCGAGGACATCACCGGCGTACTGCGGATCGTCGACAAACTGGACAAGATCGGCCCGGACAAGGTGACCGAGCAGCTGACGAGCGGTCCCGGCTTGTCGGCCGAGACCGCCAAGCAGGTGCTGCGGCTCGCCGAGATCTCGTCGACCGATGCGTCGTTCGCCGAGCAGGTTCGCGCACTCGGCGTGCACCACGCGGTCCTCGACGAGGGTCTCGAGCGGCTGACCCAGATCGTGACGGCCGCCAACGAGCACGCTCCGGGCCTGCTGCTGGCGGACCTCAAGATCGCCCGCGGACTGGACTACTACACCGGCACCGTCTACGAGACGCAGCTGATCGGCGACGAGGGCTACGGGTCGATCTGCTCCGGCGGCCGCTACGACTCGCTCGCCTCCGACGGCAAGACGACGTACCCGGGCGTGGGGATCTCGATCGGCGTGTCCCGGCTCGTGCACCGGCTCATCTCGAAGGGCTTGCTGAAGGCGTCGCGCGGTACGCCGACCGCCGTCCTCGTGGCGCTGAACGCCGAAGAGGACCGGGCGGAGGCCATGCGTACGGCGGCACAGCTGCGTAGCCGGGGCATTCCGGTCGAGGTGGCGCCGGCGGCGGCGAAGTTCGGGAAGCAGATCCGGTTCGCGGACCGGCGCGGCATCCCGTTCGTGTGGTTCAGCACAGACGGCGGCCCCGAGGTGAAGGACATCCGCAGCGGCGAGCAGGTGCCGGCCGACCCGGCGACCTGGACGCCCCCGGCGGCCGACGTACGACCCCAGATCGACACCCCTCAGGAGAACCAGTGATCCGTACCCATTCCGCAGGCTCGTTGCGCGCCGAGCACACCGGGCAGACCGTCACCCTGGCCGGTTGGGTGGCGCGGCGGCGTGATCACGGCGGCGTGGCGTTCATCGACCTGCGCGACTCCAGCGGCACCGTCCAGGTGGTCATCCGGGACGAGGAGGTCGCGCACCCGCTACGGGCCGAGTTCTGCCTGAAGATCACCGGTGAGGTGAACGCGCGCCCGGAGGGCAACGCGAACCCGAACCTCCCGACCGGCGAGATCGAGGTGATCGCCTCCGGCGTGGAGGTGCTGAACTCGGCGGACCCGCTGCCGTTCCCGGTCGAGGAGCACCACGCGACCCCGGTGAACGAAGAGGTCCGGCTGAAGTACCGGTACCTCGACCTGCGCCGCCAGGGCCCGGGCTCGGCGCTGCGGCTGCGCAGCCAGGTGAACAGGGCGGCGCGCGACGTCCTGGCGAGGCACGAGTTCGTCGAGATCGAGACGCCGACGCTGACCAGGTCGACACCGGAGGGCGCGCGCGACTTCCTGGTGCCGGCCCGCCTGCAGCCGGGCTCGTGGTACGCGCTGCCCCAGTCGCCGCAGCTGTTCAAGCAGCTGCTGATGGTGGCCGGGATGGAGCGGTACTACCAGATCGCCCGCTGCTACCGCGACGAGGACTTCCGCGCCGACCGGCAGCCGGAGTTCACCCAGCTCGACATCGAGATGAGCTTCGTCGACCAGGACGACGTGATCGCGCTGTCCGAGGAGATCCTGGCCGCGCTCTGGAAGCTCGTCGGGCACGACGTCCAGACGCCGATCCCGCGGATGACGTACGCCGAGGCGATGGCGCGGTTCGGCAGCGACAAGCCGGATCTGCGGATGGGCCTGGAGCTGGTCGAGTGCACCGAGTACTTCAAGGACACGCCGTTCCGGGTCTTCCAGGCGCCGTACGTCGGTGCCGTCGTGATGCCGGGTGGTGCGGACCAGCCGCGCAAGCAGCTGGACGCGTGGCAGGACTGGGCCAAGCAGCGCGGGGCGCGCGGGCTCGCGTACGTCCTGGTCGGTCAGGACGGCGAGCTCGGCGGGCCGGTCGCGAAGAACCTGTCCGAGGAGGAGCGCGCCGGGATCGCCGACCACGTCGGTGCGAAGCCGGGTGACTGCATCTTCTTCGCCGCCGGTCCGGTCAAGTCGTCGCGCGCGCTGCTCGGCGCGGCCCGGCTGGAGATCGGCCGTCGCGGCGGGCTGATCGACGAGTCGGCCTGGTCGTTCGTCTGGGTCGTGGACGCACCGCTGTTCGAGCCGGCCGACGAGGCGACCGCGGCCGGTGACGTCGCAGTCGGCTCTGGTGCCTGGACCGCTGTGCACCACGCGTTCACCTCGCCGAAGCCGGACTCGCTGGACACGTTCGACACCGACCCGGGGTCGGCGCTGGCGTACGCGTACGACATCGTCTGCAACGGCAACGAGATCGGCGGCGGGTCGATCCGTATCCACCGCGAGGACGTGCAGAAGCGCGTGTTCCAGGTGATGGGCCTGTCCGACGAGGAGGCGACCGAGAAGTTCGGCTTCCTGCTGGACGCGTTCAAGTACGGCGCGCCGCCGCACGGCGGGATTGCGTTCGGCTGGGACCGGATCACCGCGCTGCTGGCCGGGACCGAGTCGATCCGCGACGTGATCGCGTTCCCGAAGTCCGGCGGCGGGTTCGACCCGCTGACATCGGCGCCGGCGCCGATCACGCCCGCGCAGCGCAAGGAGGCCGGCGTCGACGCCAAGCCGGAGGCCAAGCCGACGACCTAGCTCGAAGGGCTTGAGCACGTCAGGAGTGTGGAGGAAATCGGCGGCGCCGTGGATCTGCCCAGGCAGGTATCACGGCGCTGCGATGTCGCTGCAGTGGACAGCCCCGATCGCCCGCTGGTACCGGACCGTTGCCCGCACCATCGGCCGGCGCCGGAGAACCAGCGCCGGTGCGACTCGTTCAAGAACGCGACTCACCGGCTCGGTCCCGAGCGGCGTCAAGTGCACCCGCCCGATCAAGCTCGCCGGTGACACCAGCCGGTTGACCCGCGCACAGTTCGAGGTCCAGGCGGGCTAGGCGGTGCGGGCGCGCACCCAGGTCCGGTCCGGCGTGAGGTAGTCCGCCAGCGTCAGGCCGACCTGGGTGAGCTGGCTCGCCAGCTGTTCCTCGGTGAGGTTCTGCGTCAGAATCCGCTGGGACCAGGTGCGTCCGTCGACCGTGTGGGTGAGGGTCGCCGCCTGGATGTTGCCGGGCCGCTGCTCGACGTCGGAGACGACGAACCGGCGGTTGCCCTTCTCCCGCACCGTCGGAGCGTGCAGCATCCCAGGCAGCTGTTGCTGCAGCAGTACCGTGCCGCCAGGCCGGACGTGATGCGCACACGTCCTGAGCAGTCGCAGGCGCTCCGCCTCGTCGGCGACGTTGACCAGGAACGACATCATCAGGACGAGGTCGAAGCGCCGGTCCAGCCGGAGGTCGCCGATCGTCGAGCGGATCGTCTCGGTCCCGGGCACCCGGGCGACCATCTCCGCCGACTCGTCAACCGCGACCACGTGGTGGCCGAGGGCAAGCAGTGGCCGGGTGATCCGGCCGGTCCCGCAGCCGAGCTCGAGGATGCGGCTGGCGGGCTCGATCGCGGCGTTGATCAACTCGTCCTCGCCGGTCACCGGCGCGAGCTCGTACAGCTCGACCGCGCTGCCGTCCGGCGTGTGTGGTCCCGGCCCGTCTCCGCCTTGTCCGACTCTCATCCCGCCAGCCTCCCGGCTGATCGGCAGGTCGCCAATCTTTCGGTTCACACCGAAAAACCGCGCGCGGTCAGATCGCGCAGTACGCGGTCGGCGTGGTCGCGGACCACGACGAAGTCGGCGGGCTGGACGATCGCCCGCTCGGCGTCGGTCAACAACAGCTTCACCTGCTCGACCACCAGCCGCCGGCCCGCGTCGTCCCGGCAGAACTGCCCGGTGCTCTGCAGGATCCGCAGCTGCGCACGGACGACCCGCGGTTCGTTCTTGCCGTACCGCCGTACCTGCCCACAGGCCAGGTCGAGGTAGTACTCGAGATCCCGGCCGGGTACGACGGCCCGCAGCGCGCCGGCCTGGTCGCGCAGCAACTGGCTGCCGAGCTCGCGCCGGGCCAGTGCGGCCAGGACGACGGACAGGTGCTCGATCGCCTGGATCGACGTGTACGGGTCGTTGATCGCCGCCGAGAGCGCCTTGACCGCGATGTCCGCGAGTTGCCGGACGCCGAAGGCGACGTCCTGTTCCGCGGTTCGTTCGAAGCCGATCCGGATCGAGTCCCGGGCGGCCGCGGCGAGCCGGTCCAGAGCCGGCGGCGGACCGGGCGGGTCCTGCCAGACCTGGACCAGCGCCGAGCCGGCGATGACATGCTCACCGACCATTCGCGTCACCGACGCGGTCACGCCCGTCGCGGCCGCGGCGGCGACCAGGGCCTCGGGGTGGATGGTCTGCACGTACCCGGAGCGATACGCCGGGACGTCGACAGCCCACTCGGGTGGCACCGGGCGAGGCTCGGTGGTCACCCCGGCTGTCGGCAGGTCCCGGTCGATGACCTGCAGCGTCGTGCGTTCCACTCTGCGCATGACCTCGTCGATCTGGATCGAGTGGGTCAGGTGATGGACGAAGAACACCAGCATCAGCAGGCTGACGAACAGCAGCACCAGCGCGACGGTGACCGCGAGCCGCGGGTACTCGTCCGTCCGCTCGCCCGCCTTCACGCCGACCGTGTAGAGGCCGGCGCTGCTGTAGACGAAGGTCGCCACGAACACGCTCAGGACGAACTGGTTGACCCGGTCCCGCAGGAAGTTGCGCAGCAGCCTCGGGGAGAACTGGGTGGACGCGAGTTGCAGCGCGACCACGGTGAGGCCGAGGACCAGCGCGATCACCGTGGCCATCGTGCTGGTGATCGCGATCAGCAGCGTCCGGGCGTCGTCGGCCGTGCCCTGGAACAGGACGCGGTCTCGCCAGGACCCCGGCCGTACCTCGACGAACGACAGCGTCGAGCCGGCGATCAGCGCGACCACGACCGCCAGCGACGGCATCGCCCAGAGCGCACCCCGCAGGTACTCGCTCACCGCATCCCGCCGCACGCCGGCCTCCCTCCTGGGGTCAGGGTCGCGCCGGTTGCGGGCACCGTCAACGGTCTAGGCTCGGAGGGTGACGGGAAGCGTACCGGTGGAGTTGCTCGCGCATCTACGGCGTGCGCGGGATGTTGCTGACCGCAACTATGCGGAGCCGCTCGACCTGGCCGGACTGGCGGCGGCCGCCGGGGTGTCGAAGTACCACTTCCTGCGGTGTTTCGCGGCCGAGTACGGCGAGACGCCGATGCAGTACGTGACCCGGCGCCGGATCGAGCGGGCCACCGACCTGCTCCGGGCGACCAACCTGACCGTGACCGAGGTGTGCGGGCTCGTCGGGTACAGCAGCCTCGGGTCGTTCTCACAGCGGTTCGCCGAGTTGGTGGGGATGAGTCCGTCGGAGTACCAGCGGACCCAGGCGGGCGCGCGGATCCCCGGCTGCTTCGTGTTCATGCTCGGGCTGAACTCCGCAATTCCGGAGAAGCCGACCGGCGCCGCCGAGGCCTACCGTCGTACCCACGACGACACAACCGAGGAGGGGACATGATCACCAACGTCAGCCTGGTGACCGTCTACGTCAGCGACATCGACGAGGCGAAGGCGTTCTACACCGACAAGCTGGGCTTCGTGCTCAAGGAGGACATCAACCTCGGCGACTTCCGCTGGTGCACGGTCTACCAGGCCGACCACCCCGAACTGCGGCTCGCCCTGATGCTCCCCGGCCCGCCGCTCGACGACGAGGCCGCCGACATCATCCGGCGCAGCCTCGCCAAGGGCTCCATGCACGGCTTCGGCATCGCCACCGACGACTGCCACAAGACCTTCCAGGAACTCGTCGCCAAGGGCGTCGAGTACATCCAGGAGCCGTCCGACCGACCGTACGGCGTGGAGGCCGTCCTGCGGGACAACTCCGGCAACTGGCTCGTCCTGGTCGAGCAGAAACCGTACAGCCCGGAGGACTTCGCCTGATCCGTTGCGGCATGCTGACCGGATGGACATTTCAGTCGATCCGGTCGGCGTGACCCCGCCGTACGAGCAGGTGCGGGCGCAGATCGAGGTGTTGATCCGGGCGGGCGAGTTGGCCAAGGGGACGCGGCTGCCGACGGTCCGGCAGCTGTCGCTGGACCTCGGCCTGGCAGTCAACACGGTGGCGCGGGCCTACAAGGAACTCGAGGCGGACCGGCTCGTGGAGACGCGTGGGCGGAACGGGACGTTCGTGCTCGCGTCCCGCAGCCAGGTCGACGACGAGGAAACCCGGCAGGCTGCGGTGGTGTTGGCGCGGACGGCGCGGCGCGCGGAGATCAGCCTGGCGGAGGCCACCGAGCTCCTGCAACGCGTTTGGTGAGGGGTTCTCGCCGGCGATCTCTCACGGGCGCGATGTAGGAGTGCCCGCGGAAGTCAGCGTGGCAGAGGTACCACCCACGGTTGAATCGGAAACGATTCCAGATTACTGGGGCCAACGGTGTGACGAGCTATGTACACGCTCTCCTGTCGTTGCTAATCTCCCGCTGATTTGACATCGATGTCAGCGACAGGGGAGTGGTCACGATGGTCTCGAGACGAACGTTCCTGGCGGGTAGCAGCGCGGTGACGGCAGGAGGGTTCGGGGTCTTTCAAGCCCTGCCTGCAGCCGCTTCCGACAACGCTGCCAATGCTCTGGCCGAGGTGAGCCGGCTGCTGCCGTCCTTCGGCCGGCCGGGACGGTTGCACTACGGCGACGTCAGCAAGCTGAGCGGCGGTGACCAGACCCTGCTGACCACCTTGCAGGGCGTCGTCAACCGCACCAGGCCCGAGCTGTACTTCCTCTTCAACCCCGGCGGCCCGGACGGGCCCGACGCCAAGTGGCTCGCCGACATGCGCCTGGCGACCACCCGGTACAACGATCCGCTCGACCTGGTCGCGAAGTACCGGCACCGGATCCGGGGCGCGATCGTCCACGATCCCGCCGTACCGGACTCGCTGAACGTCGCCACCACGCTGGCCGGGCTGGAGGACGCGGTGGTGGCCGACGCCGACCAGGCGAAGGCCCACGGCCTGCGGATCGTGAAGGATCTGCGCGGTGTGTTCGACAACGACCGGGTCAAGACGTATCGCTGGCAGCTGGAAAACCTGTTCCCGCGCTGCAACCAGAGGCTGCTCACCGGTCTCCCGCCGACGATGGTGGTCCAGGCCGAGAACGTCGACTGGCAGGAGATCGCTCGCGAAACCCGGCAGCTGCGCGACTCGTCCAACCGCGGCTTCTACGACCTCGACGTGTCCGCCAAGCTCGGCAAGGAGGCCGTGTACGTCCGGTTCGGCGACTCGTTCCGCGACGACGGCTGGGGTGCGTCGGTGCTGTCGGTGTCGGTCAAGGCCAACGGCACCGAGATCGCCCGGTTCCTCCCGGACACACCGGAGGAGGCGCCGTACCTGTTCGAGGGTGCGAACTCGTCGATCGGCGGCGAGGGCAACAGGTTTGCCGACGGCGGGAACTTCTGGGTCTACCGCTTCGCCCCGCCGGCCGGTACGACGAGCCTGGTCGTCACGGTGGAGATGTGGAACCAGTACCTGGTCACCGCGACCGACACCGCGCCGACGCGGATCGAGCCGTTCCCGTTCTTCCGCGACTACGTGGTGGCCAGCAAGGCCCTGGTGAGCTGGCTGCCGCCGAACGGCCCGACCGGCGAACTGCTGACCGAGCACTTCAACAAGGTCGGCCCGACCGTGCCGTATGCGGGCTGGTTCTCGAACGACGTCGCCGGGGAGTGGAGCGGTGTCGACCTCGCGTCCCAGGGCGGTTCGCCGGTGATTCCCGCGGACTTCTACATGAACGGCACCGTGCACTCCGGGCTCGTCGCGCCGATCTCGACCAAGGTCCGGCAGGTACGCCGGATCACGCCGAAGAACAAGGTGTACGTCACGCTGACCTTCGGCGAAGGCGACAACGTGCAGTACTGCCAGCGGCGGATGCGCGACATGTGGGACGACCCGCGGCGCGGTGAGGCGATGGTCAACTGGACGATCAGCCCGTTGCTCGCGGAGATCGGGCCCGGCCTGTTCAGCTACTACCAGCGGACCGCGACAGCCAACGACCTGCTGATCTGCGGACCGTCCGGTGCCGGCTACACGTACCCGGGCTCGTGGCCGGCAGACCAGCTGACCGCATACCTCGAGCTGTCCGGCGACTTCATGCGCCGGACCGGCATGGATCTCGTCTACGCGTACAACCACCGCGACGAGAGCGGCTGGGTCGCGTTCCCGGAGGAGATCGCCCAGGGGTACAACGACCACACGCCGCTGCAGGGCATCATTCAGTCGTGGGAGGGCGGCGACCTGCTGGTCAGGCGCGGCGGGCTGCCGATCATCGGGAACTTCGGTGCACCGGGGAAGGCCGCCGAGTACAAGGCCGCCCTGGACGCGCACATCGCCGACTGGGACGGCGCGAGCCCGCGCTTCATCGCCTGCGGGATCAACGCCTGGGGCTGGACGCCATCCGACATCGCCGACCTGGCCCCGCTGCTGAAGGACCCCTACGAACTGGTTCTCGGCAACACCTTCTTCGACCTGCTGAACCGCGTTCTGTAGGCACGAAGCGCGGTCGCCCGGTGGGGATGCCGGGCGACCGCTGGGGGTGGGGGTCTGTCACCAGTTGTGAGCCACGTCGACCACAAGACGGCTGGTGGAGCCCGTTCCGGGCAGGGTGAAGACACGGAACGGGAGGCGGGCGCGGACGCCGAGACCGATCGTGGTCTGGCCCTCGAAGCTGCCGGCGTACGCGACCTGGCGGAAGGTCTTGTAACCGGACACGTTGGTCAGCTCACGCTTGTTCGCCGGCCTGTACGTCGGCTGCCCGGCGGCGTCGTACGCCGGGGCGCGGACGACGATCTGGAGCTTCGCGCCGCCGCGGAGCGGGACGACGAAACCGGAGCCGTCCTGGGTGACGTTGGTGACGTAGCGGACGTCGTACCCGGGGGCGCGGCCGCGGACGTCGACGACCAGCCGGTCGAAGCACGCGTGACGGCCGGTGCGGACGTTGGTGATCGGCGCGGCGGTCATCCGGCTGTTTGCCTCGGGCAATGATCCCCAGCCGCGCGGGCAGGAGGTCGTGGTGCCGGCGACGGCGGCGGTCTGGGGGGCGGACGAAGAGCCGACGACGGCCGGTGCGGCGATCGCTGCTGCCGGGACCGCCATGACGGCGAGAGCGGCGAGGATCGTCGTGCGGGTGATGTGGTGGATGTACATGATGTCCCCCCTTCAGGAACACTGACTTGGACGACACCAGTGGTCGACTGGTTTGCTCTTTGTCCCGGTGATTTCAGGTAGTCGGTCGGGCACGATGTGCAGATGACCCCTGATGAGCTGCTCGAGGTGTTCCACCGCCGGATCCGGCTGCCGGACGCCGACACGATCCCCGGCTGGAAGACCGAGCACGACGGCCTGGTGCATCGCTCGTACGTCGAAGGGCCCGACGGCGCCGGATTCGTCGAGGCCCCGCGCGAGCTCGGCGACGACCCGGACGCCGTGATCGCGGCCCAGGTCGCATTCTTCCGCGACCGCGGGTTGCCGTTCGAATGGAAGACCTACGCGTACGACGAACCGGCCGACCTCGGCGAGCGGCTGGTCCGGGCCGGGTTCACCGCGGAGGAGCCGGAGACGCTGATCCTCGGCGAGGTGGACGCGATCCTGGCGCGGCCGTCCCTGCTGCCGTCGAAGGTGCGGTTGCGGGAGGCCGAGGGACCCCCGGACTACCACCGGATCGCCGTCCTGATGAACACGCTCTGGCACAACGGGCTGGAGCGGATCGAGGAGCGGCTGGCGGCCGAGGCCCGGATGTTCCCGGACCGGTTGTCGGTGTTCCTGGTCGAGGAAGCGCTGAAGGAGCCGGACGGGCCGGCGCTGACGGCGGCGTGGGTGCGGTTCCACCCCGGGACCGGGTTCGCCAGCCTCTGGGGCGGCGGGACGTTGCCGGAGTGGCGGCGGCAGGGGTTGTACAGCGCCGTACTGGCTCATCGGGCCCGGCTGGCGAAGGACCGCGGGTACGAGTTCCTCCGGGTGGACGCGTCCGAGGACTCGCGTCCGATCCTGCAGAAGCTGGGTCTGCACGCGGTCACCACGACCACGCCGTACGCCTGGAACCCGGACACGCCTACCTGATGCACGGAACGACACGCCGAGGCTGTACGTTGCCGAATCATGGCTCTGAAGATCGCTTCCCGCTTCCGCCGGCTCCTGCAGCGCCCCGGCTCGATCGACCTCGGCCCGTACGAACGGCTCACCCAGCTGGTCGGCGAGGCGGAGGAGTCGGTCCTGTCCCTGACCGACGAAGAACTCACCGAGGCGGTCGCCGAGCTGCGCACTCCCGGCGGGCTGCACGAGGACGAGCAGATCGAGTTCCTCGCGCTCGCCCGGGAGGCGGGCCACCGGGCGATCGGTGAGCGGGCGTTCGACGGTCAGGTCGTCGGTGCGCTGGCGATGCTGCAGGGCCGGGTCGTCGAGATGGCGACCGGCGAGGGCAAGACGCTGGCCGGCGCGATCGCCGCCGCCGGGTACGCCATCGGCGGCCGCAAGGTGCACGTGCTTGCGGTCAACGACTACCTGGCCCGCCGCGACGCGGAGTGGATGGGCCCGGTCTACGAGCTGCTCGGTGTGACGGTGGCCCACATCGGCCAGGCGTCCACGCCGGACGAACGACGGACGGCGTACCAGGCGGAGGTCTGCTACGTGCCGGTGAGCGAGGTCGGCTTCGACATCCTCCGCGACCGGCTGGTCACGGACGTGGCCGACCGGGTCACGGTCACCCCGGACGTGGCGCTGGTGGACGAGGCCGACTCGGTGCTGATCGACGAGGCCCGGGTGCCGCTCGTGCTGGCCGGCGCGACCCGGACCGAGGAGCTCGACGACGACGTCGTCCAGCTGGTCCGGACGCTGCGCGCGGGCGTGGACTACGAGATCGACGGCGACGGCCGGACGGTGGCGCTGACGGACAAGGGCACCGACAAGGTCGAGGAGACGCTCGGCGGGATCAACCTGTACGACGACGACAACCTCGACCGGCTGACCCAGATCAACGTCGCGCTGCACGCCGAGGTGCTGCTGCGCAAGGACGTCGACTACCTGGTCCGCGACGGCAAGGTCAGCCTGATCAACAACAACCGCGGCCGGATCGCCAAGCTGCAGCGCTGGCCCGACGGCCTGCAGGCCGCGGTCGAGGCCAAGGAGGCCGTGCCGGTCAGCGACTCCGGCGAGGTGCTGGACAGCATCACCGTGCAGGCGCTGATCATGGGCTACAAGACGCTGTGCGGCATGACCGGTACGGCGGTCGTCGTGGGGGAGTCGCTGCAGGAGTTCTACGACGTCGAGGTGGCCGTCGTACCGCCGAACAAGCCGAACATCCGGATCGACGACCCGGACCGGCTCTACCTGACGGTCGAGCAGAAAAGCGCCGCCCTGGTCGAGCACATCGCGGAGGTGCACGAGACCAGCCGGCCGATCCTGATCGGCACCCACAGCGTCGAGGAGTCCGAGCAGCTGAGCGACCGGCTCGAGGCGGCCGGGATACCGCACGTCGTGCTGAACGCGAAGAACGACGCCGAGGAGGCCGCGATCATCGCGGAGGCCGGTGTGCCCGGGACGGTGACCGTGTCCACCCAGATGGCCGGCCGCGGAACCGACATCCGGCTGGGCGGGCGGGACGAGTCGCACGACAAGGACAAGGCGCTCGAGCTCGGCGGTCTCTACGTGATCGGGACCGGCCTGCACGCGTCGCGCCGGCTCGACGACCAGTTGCGCGGCCGCGCCGGCCGACAGGGTGACCCGGGCGGGTCGCTGTTCTTCGCCAGCCTCGGCGACGAGCTCGTCACCCGGTACTCCGTCTCGTCCGGTCTGCGACCGAACCCGGACGAGACCGGACGGCTCACGGACCGCAAGTCGATCGGCGTACTCGAGCACGCGCAGCGGGTCGCGGACGGCGCCAACGCCGAGCTGCACCGGACCACGTGGCAGTACCACCGGCTGACCGGTCAGCAGCGGGCGATCCTGCTCGACACCCGCGAGAAGGTGCTCACCGAGGACCTGGCCGCGACCGAGCTCGCCGAGAAGGCCAAGGAGCGGTACGACGAGCTGGTCGAGGAGCTCGGCGAGGACGTGGTGAAGGACGCCGCCCGGCGGATCGCGCTGCACTACCTGGACCGGCGCTGGACCGACCACCTGGCGTACCTGGCCGACCTGCGGGAGGGCATCCACCTGCGGTCCCTGGCCGGCGGCATCGTTCACCTGAAGCCGATCGACGAGTTCAACAAGTCCGCGATCGCGTCGTTCGACACGCTGATCGCGGACGCGTGGACCGACGCGGCCGAGACCTTCAGGACCGCCGAGATCACCGCCGAGGGCCTGGACGAGGCCGCCAGCGGGGTGCCGCGGCCGACCGCGACCTGGACCTACCTGGTCAACGACAACCCGTTCGGCACCGAGGCCGACCGGATCCTCGGCCGCCTCCGCAACGCGATCAAGCCGGGGTCCGGCGCCGAGGCGGAGGAGATCCCGCCCGAAGAGTTCGACGAGGACGAGCTGCCGGAGGAACTGCGGGACCTCGACGACGAGGACCTCGCCGACGACCTTCCCGAGGAACTCCGCGAGGCGGACGACGAGGTGGACGAGGCCGGCGACGGAAAGGGCCCGGAGGACAGCAAGAAGTAGCTGTCGGCAGGGATAGGTAGGCTCTCACCCGTGAGTGAGGGTCTGTTCGACATGCCGGGTGCTCCCGCGCCTGCCCGGGGCGGCGGGAGCCTCGCGGACATGGATCACACGGCGGCTCCGCTGGCCGTGCGGATGCGCCCTCGGAGTCTGGACGAGCTCGTCGGGCAGCAGCATCTGCTGGCTCCCGGGTCGCCGCTGCGGCGGCTGGTCGAGGGCGACCAGCCGATGTCCCTGCTGCTGTGGGGTCCGCCCGGGACCGGGAAGACGACGATCGCGGCGGTGGTCTCGCATCAGACCAACCGGAAGTTCGTCGAGTTGTCCGCGGTGACGGCCGGGGTGAAGGACGTCCGGCAGGTGATCGACGCGGCCCGCCGGGACCTCGCCCGGGCGGCCGGCGCGGTTGAGACGGTGCTGTTCATCGACGAGGTGCACCGGTTCACGAAAGCCCAGCAGGACGCGCTCCTGCCCGGTGTGGAGAACCGCTGGGTCACCCTGGTCGCCGCCACCACCGAGAACCCGTTCTTCTCCGTCATCTCACCGCTGCTCTCGCGGTCGCTGCTGCTCACCCTGGAATCGCTGACGGACGACGACATCGCCGTACTGCTGGACCGGGCGCTGGCCGACGAGCGCGGGCTGGACGGGGAGTTCGAGCTGGCCGAGGACGCCCGCGACCACCTGTTGCGGATGGCCGGGGGAGATGCCCGGCGGGCGTTGACCTACCTGGAGGCCGCCGCCGGGGGAGCGCGCGCGAAGGAGGCCGGGGTCATCGACCTCGAGACCCTCGAGACCGCAGTCGACCGGGCCGCGGTGCGGTACGACCGGGCCGGCGACCAGCACTACGACGTGGCGTCGGCGCTGATCAAGTCGATCCGGGGTTCGGACGTGGACGCGGCGATGCACTACCTGGCCCGGATGATCGAGGCCGGCGAGGATCCGCGGTTCATCGCGCGCCGGCTGGTGATCTCGGCGAGCGAGGACATCGGCATGGGCGACCCGGCCGCGCTCGGGGTCGCGGTGGCGGCGGCCGAGGCGGTCCGGCTGATCGGCATGCCGGAGGCCCGGATCAACCTGGCCCAGGCGGTCGTCGCGCTCGCGCTGGCGCCGAAGTCGAACGCCGTGATCATGGCCGTCGACGCGGCCATCGCGGACGTGAAGGCCGGCAAGGTCGGCCCGGTGCCGCCGCACCTGCGCGACGCCCACTACGCCGGCGCGAAGAAGATCGGCCACGGGTCGTCGTACCAGTACTCGCACGACGATCCGCGCGGGATCGTGCCGCAGCAGTACGCTCCGGACGTGATCGACGGGACCGACTACTACAACCCGACCCGCCGTGGCGGCGAGGCGGCGTACGCGGACCGGGTCGCGAACATCCGCAAGATCCTCCGGAACCGCAAGTGAGCCGAACGGGACGGCCGGCGGCAGCACCGGCGGGATGACGCTCACCTGGACACCGGGCGGGGCCGTCCAGGCACTCACCGTCAGCTTGGACCGAGGCAGGGGTGGGCCTGCTTGAGGAGTTGGCCCACGTGAGTAGGCTGCCACTTGGCCTGGGGGTGAAAGGTTCGAAGCTTGAGGCACTACAACTCGCCGCCCGAGTGGCCGGAACCGCCGAACGCACGGTGGCGGCCGCCCAAAAACTGGAAACCGGATCCGTCCTGGCCGAGCCCGCCGGCCGGCTGGGCGTTCTGGACCGACGAGAACGGACGTCCCGTCCGCGGCCCCGTCGGCCGGTACGGCGGCCCGCCGGTGCTCAAGCTGGGTGCGCTGGCAGCGGCCGCGGTCACGTTGGTCGGTGCGCTCGTCGCCGTACCGTTCAATTCGCAGGAGTCGGCGACCACGACGCCGAGCCTGCCGTCGCCCGAGGACACCGCCACGGCCGAGGCGTCGCCGCGCATCCCGACGGGCACCTCGCCGAGCCTGGTGGGAGTGCCGCCGCGGGAGCCGGTGACGCGACCACCGTCGAGACCGTCGCGGAGCATTTCGCCGGCAGGTAGGCCGACGACCCGTTGGTTCCCGTCGGCGCAGGATCTGGCGACTCCGGTCGCACCGAGACCGCCGTGGTCACCGACCGCGTCCGACCGGACGACGCGGCCTTCGTCGCCGTCGGCCCCCGCGCGAGCGGAGGCCAGTACGACAAAGCCGAGCGCCGAGCCGGAGGAGCCGAGTACACCGCCTACGGAGCCAAGCACTCCACCTCAGCCGAGCACTACGCCACCGGCGCCGACAACCTCTGAGGAGCCGAGCACGCCAGCTGGACCAAGCACCCCGGGGGAGCCAAGCACCCCGTCGGCGCCGAGTGCGCCGACGGAGCCGAGCACCTCACCACAGCCGAGCACACCGTCGAGGACCCCGGTCACCCCGCCGACAGTGGTTTTCACGAGCTGCATCGAGGTCTGGGCGGCCGGCGCCGCACCGCTGCACCGTGGTGATCCGGGCTTCTCGGCGGCGCTGGACGTCAACGGTGACGGTGTCGCCTGTGAGCTCGCCGGCGGGGCCCCGGTACCGGGACTGTAGGTGGCGGCCGGGCACTCACTGTTGCGGTTTGGTGGGTGACTGTGATCTGGGGGATGGTGTCCTGGAGCGGAGTGTGACTAGGGCGCGCGATAAGGTCGGGCGGTCCACGAGGTCGCAACGGAAGGTGGATCGTTTCCCATGAGCGTCGGTGAAGTCGCGGGGCTGATAGCGGCCTGCGCGCTGCTCATCCTGGTGGGCCTGCTGGCCTATCCGATCCTGAAGCTGGGCAAGGTCCTGGACGAGACCCGGATCATGGTGAAGGGCATCTCCGACTCCAGTGTTCCGTTGCTCGGCGAGGTCACCAGTACCGTGGCCACCACCAACGCGCAGCTCGCCAAGGTCGACACCATCACCGACAACGCGACCACGGTGACCACGAACGCGGCGGCCCTGATGTCGCTGTTCTCGGCGACCGCCGGCGGTCCGCTGGTGAAGGCGGCGGCGTTCACGTACGGCGTCCGCAAGGCGCTCGGCGACAGCCAGCGCAAGGACGTCACTCGCCGGGTGAAGGACGAGATGAAGGCCGAGCGCAAGGCACGCAAGCGAGGTGACGTCCGGTGAAGCGGATCTTCTGGCTGATCATCGGTATCGCGGTCGGCGTGTACGCCGTGACCCGGCTGAAGAAGCGCGCCCAGGTGCTCGCGCCGGAGAGCCTGCAGGAGTCCGCGGCCAAGGTGGCCGCCGCGATCCGGCACTTCGGCGACGAGGTGCGCGAGGGCATGGCCGAGCGGGAGACGGAGCTGCGGGACGCGCTCGGCATCGACACACAGCGCCCTGCCTCCGGCCC
>NZ_SMKR01000350.1 GCF_004348725.1 Kribbella turkmenica | reverse complement strand
AAGAGACAGGGGCTACGTCGTTGCCCATGAGGAGGTCGAAGACTGCTGCGGCGGCTTCGCCGTCGTCGACGGTGATGCGCCGCAGGGTGCGGTGGCGGGGGTCCATGGTGGTTTCGGCCAGTTGGTCGGCGTCCATCTCACCGAGACCCTTGTAGCGCTGCGGGGGTTCCTTCCAGCGCACGCCCTTCTTCATCAGCTCGGCCGTCTTCCGCTGGTACTCGGCGTCGCTGTAGGTGTACAGGTACTTGTCCTGGCCCTTCTTCGGGTTCGTCAGCTCGAACCGGTGCAGCGGCGGGACGGCGGTGTAGACCCGGCCGGCGTCGACCAGCGGCCGCATGTAGCGGAAGAAGAGCGTGGCCAGCAGGCAGCGGATGTGCGCGCCGTCGGAGTCGGCGTCGGCCATGAAGATGATCTTGCCGTAGCGGGCCTGCTCGATGTCGAAGCTGCGGCCCGACCCGGCGCCGACGACCTGGATGATCGAGGCGCACTCCACGTTCTTCAGCATGTCGCCGACCGACGCCTTCTGCACGTTCAGGATCTTGCCCCGGATCGGCAGCAGCGCCTGGAACTCCGAGCTGCGGGCGAGCTTCGCCGTTCCGAGGGCCGAATCACCCTCGACGATGAACAGCTCGGACC
>NZ_SMKR01000047.1 GCF_004348725.1 Kribbella turkmenica | reverse complement strand
CCGCCCAGCAGTGCCCCCAGCACCATCGGACTCATGCCGGCCGCCACCGTTCAACGCGCCGGCCGGCCGGCCGGCCCCGGCAGGACGCGTGCTTCTCGGGGGTCATCGGAGCACCCGCTCGGGCTCGGGGAGCCGGCCGATGCGGAGCATGACCCGGTACGCGATCAGGCAGACGACCGCACCGATGGCGATGATCAGCGCACCCATCGGGGAGTTGTAGCGCTGGATGACGTCGCCCTGGAAGGAGAGCAGCGCGAGGACCAGCCACGGCGCGGCGACGGCGACGCGGGCGCCGTTGACGGACCAGGACTGGCGGGACTCGAGCTCGGACCTCGTCCGTGCGTCGTCGCGGAGGAAGGTCGACAACGAGCGCAGCAACCGGCCGAGATCACCACCGCCGACCTCACGGGCGATCCGCAACGCCTCCACCACCCGGTCGCCGACGGGATCCGCGAGCCGCGCCTTCAACCGGTCGAGCGAATCGGCGAACCGCCCGGTCGACGCGTAGTCCGCACCGAACCGGCGGAACGGGTCCCGCAACGGCAGCGGACCGCGCTCGCCCACCTGGGCGAGGGCCTCCGACAACGACAGCCCCGCCCGGACCGCGGATGCGATGTTGTCCACCACGTCCGGCCACAGCTCCCGGAACTCCGCGAGCCGCTTCCGCGCCCGGCTCCGCAGCAAGGCGACCGGCAACCCGCCCGCCATCAGCCCGAACACCCCACCGATCGGCCACGCACCGGACACCACGAACATCACCACGAACCCGACGATGGCGGTGATCACGCACGCCCCGACGAACGCGCCCGGCGTCACGCCCTCGACACCCGCGCTCGCGAGCAGCTCGCGGCTGCGCGCGACCAGCCGCCCGTCGCCCGCCGGCCCGTTTTCGGCCGGCGCCACGAACGTCCAGATGATCAGCAGCAGGCCGATCCCGAAGAACAGTCCCAGCAGCAGCCCCATCAGCCCACCACCCCTCGCGGCAGCTCGGTCAGCAGGCCGGTCACGGAGTACCCGGCCTGCTGGAAGCGCTCCGGATGCGGCAGGTGCCCCTCGGCCCGGCGCAGGTGCCCGTCGTACGTGCCGAACAAGGTCTCGGTCTCGATCGCCTGCTCCTCGATCCGCCCGCTGACCGCCACGATCTCCCGCACCCGCCGCTGCCCGTCGGCGCCGATCCCCAGGTGGACGACGAGGTCCACGCACCCGGCGACCGTCGGCAGCACGAAGCGGGAGCCGATGTTCTCCCCGGCGAGCAGCGGCAGCGTGCACATCTTGGTCAGCGCCTCGCGGGCCGAGTTCGCGTGGATCGTGCACATGCCGGGGAGCCCGCTGTTCAGCGCCAGCAGGAGATCCAGGCACTCCTCGCCCCGGACCTCGCCGACGATCACGCGGGACGGCCGCATCCGCAGCGACTCCTTGACCAGGTCGCGCAACCGCACCTCGCCGGTGCCTTCGAGACCGGCCTGCCGGGTCTGCATCGACACCCAGTCGGGGATCGGCAGCTTGATCTCGAAGACCTCCTCGCAGCTGATCACCCGCTCGCTGCCCGGGATCGACCCGGCGAGCGCGTTCAGCATGGTCGTCTTGCCGGCCTGCGTCCCGCCGGAGACCAGGATGTTCAGCCCGCAGGCGACGGCCGCGTCCAGCACCGCAGCCGCGTGCGGGGTGAGCGAGCCGAGCGCGACCAGGTCACTCAGCCGGGTCGCCCGCACGGTGAACTTCCGGATGTTGATCGCGGCATGCTTCTGCGTGATGCCGCCGAGCACGATGTGCACCCGGCTGCCGTCCGGCAGCCGGGCGTCCGTGAACGGCTGGGAGACGTCGATCCGCCGGCCGGTCGTCTTCAGCATCCGCTCGACCAGGTCGCCGACCTCTTCGTCGGTCAGCACGGTGGTGGTCAGCTCGTGCCTGCCGTCGCGGGCGATGAACACCCGCGACGGCTCGTTGATCCAGATCTCCTCGATCGCCGGGTCGTCCAGGTACCGCTGCAGGGGGCCGAAGCCGGCCACCCGGTCGTGCACCTCCCGGCTGACCGCCTCGACGTCACCGATCGGCGGGACCACGCCGGTGAGACTGCGCTCGTCGTACTCCCGGACGACGGTGGCGACGATCGCGCTGACCGAGCCGGGGTCACGGAGCGGATCGATGCCCTCCCGGCGGACGACGTCGCGCACCTGGGCGTCGATGATGTCGACGGCACCGTCCCAGCCCGACCGGCGCGCGGCGAGTCTGTCGGCTGTCATCCGTCTCCCCGTGTGTGTCCGTCCGGCGACCGTTCGGTCACCATGCGCGACCATCCTTTCAATCACGAAGGCGGCCGCGCCACCCGGTCCCGGCCATCTGTGGACAACCATGACCCGCGAAAGGCTCACCGAGGGTATCGGCGAGCTCACAGCCAGATCTACCGGATTGCAGCTTGTTGCAATCGGTCAGCGATGGACGAGCGTGTGCTCGAACGCGTACCGGCTCGCCCGGAACAGGTGCGAGCCGTACTCGACCGGCTGACCGTGGTCGTCGTACGTGATCCGGGTGGTCGCCAGCAGCGGAACACCCGGCTCCTCCGACAGCAGCCGGGCCTGCTCGGCGGTCGCCGGAAGGGCGGAGATGGTCTGGTGCGCGACCTTCAGCCGCACCCCCTCGGCCCGCAGCAACGCGTACAGCCCGCGCTCGGCCAGCGTGGCCGGATCAGTCTCCAGCAGTTCCGGTGGCAGCCAGTTGCGCATCAAGGCGAGCGGCTCACCGTCCGCCCGGCGCAACCGCTCCAGCCTGAGCACCCGGTCGCCCTGCTCGATCTGCAGCGCAGTGGCGACCTCCGCGGTCGCCGGGGCGATTCCGAACCGCAGTACGTCGGTCTCCGGCTTGCGGTGCGCGGCAGCGAGATCGTCGTACAGGCTGGTGAGCTCGAGGGAGCGCCGTACCTGACCCGAGTTGCCGACCACCTGGGTGCCGACGCCGCGCTTGCGGACGAGCAGCCCCTGGTCGACCAGCCGGGCGATCGCCTGCCGCACCGTCGGCCGGCTCAGCCCGTACGTCTCGGCCAGGTCGACCTCGTTGCTCAGCCGCGACCCGACCGGCAGCTCCCCACCCTGGATCGCCGCCTCGAGTTGCTGCGCCAACTGCACGTGCAACGGCGTACGACTGCTCCGATCGACCCGGACCTGCACGGTGCTCATGGGCACATCTTGAAGCCTTCACCCTGATCCGTCGACCCACCACCGTGATTTGATCAGATCTCTTCCTTTGTGAAGGCGTCCCGGAAACGCTTGAGCGCGAGATCACTGTCGCCCGCGGCGAACGCCTCGAGGCCGACCGTGCCGTGGTAATCGTGCATTCGCAGTGCGGCCGCGATCGCCGGGTAGTTGATCTCGCCGGTCCCGGGTTCGCAGCGGCCGGGGACGTCGGCCACCTGGATCTCACCGAGATACGGGAACGCCTTCCCGATCAGCTCGATCAGATTCCCCTCGCCGATCTGCGCGTGGTACAGGTCGAGCATCAACCGCAGCCGCGGATGGTCGACGGCCCGCACCAGCGCGAGCGTGTCCGCCGCTTTGCCGAACGGTACGCCGGGATGGTCGACCTCGGCGTTCAGGTTCTCCAGCACGAACATCACGTCGTACCGGTCCGCGAGCTCGGCCAGCCGTTCCAGCGTGCGGGCGGCGGTCAGCCAGTCCGCGCCGGTCACGTCGTACCGCGGAATCACCGGCAGCCCGCGGTCGTCGAGCTCGGTGCCGTGCAGATTGAGCCGCGGAATCCCGAGCTCGAGCGCGGTGTGAACGGATTGTTCCGCGGTGTCCAGCAGCCGGTCCTGGTCATGGGTGAGCGACCCGCCGACATAGCCGGTCATGGACGAGAAATTGGCACCGGTCCGCTTCAGTCCGGCAATGTCCTTGGTTGTCCAGTCCCACAGCTCGACGTCGAAACCGGCGGCATGAATGCGTTCCACCCGCTCCACGAACGGCAGTTCGGTGAAGACCATCTCGGCACAGACGGCGAGCCTCATCCGATCGTCACCGGCCGGTTCTCCTGGTACGACGTCATCGCCGCGAGCGCGACCTGCAACGCGTTGCGCGCATCCGCGCCGGTCACCGCAGGTACGGCGTTCCCGCGGACGACCTCGGTGAAGTCGGCCAACTCCTGGATGTACGCGTCGCGGAACAGTTCCTCGTCACTGCGCACAGTGTGCTGGTGCGATCCGCCGACACCGTAGTGGACCATCGGACTGCTCTCCAACCGGCCGGCGACCACCATGCCCTTGCTGCCGAAGACCTCACCGCGGACGTCGTACCCGTACAGCGCGGAGAAGTTCGCCTCGGCGGTCGCGATCGCACCGTTGTCGAACGTGATCATCACGACCGCGGTGTCCAGCAGCCCGTTCTCCTTGTACTCCGGCGCGACCAGCGCGTCCGCCTTCGTGTAGACCTCGACCGGCCGGGCCTCCGGGTTGAGCCAGAGCAGCGTGTCGAAGTCGTGGATGAGCGTCTCGAGGAAGATCGTCCACGGCCGGATCCCGGCGGCCGACGTCCCCAGGCCCTCCGGCCTGCCCGGGTCGCGGGTGATCGAGCGCATCAGTTGCGGCGTACCGATGCCGCCGTCGTCGATCGTCCGGCGGGCAGCCGCGAAGTCGCGGGCGAACCTGCGATTGAAGCCGACCTGCAACGGCACCCCCGCCCGGTCGGTCGCGGCGATCGCCCGGTCCATCTCCGCCAGCGTCAGCGACGCCGGCTTCTCGCACCAGACCGGCTTGCCGGCTTCGGCCGCCCGCACGATCAGTTCCTCGTGCACGGCGGGGATCGACGTGATCAGCACGGCGTCGATCTCGGGGTCCTTGACCAGGCCGTCGACGTCGCGCGCGTCGGCGTCGTACCGCTCCGCGAGTCTCTGCGCGGCTTCGGGTCTGGCGTCGGCGACCGCGGCCAGTTCGGCGGCCGGGACGTGGCGGGCGACGTTCCGGGCGTGCATCGTGCCGATCCGGCCGGCTCCGATCAGCCCGAGCCGCACCACCCGCAGTCCGTGGTCGTTGCGCATTGTCCACCCCTCCGGCCGCCGACTCGACTAGAGCGCTCTAGTCACGAGCTAGCGAACACTGCTTTGATGGTCTCGGTCAAGACCCACGAGAGCTGGTGAGATGAACCCCAGACCGACGATGGAGGACGTCGCCGCCCGCGCCCGTGTGTCCCGCGCCCTGGTCTCGATCGTCTACCGGAACGCGCCGGGTGCGAGCGACGAGACAAGGGCTCGAGTCCTGGCGGCCGGCGACGCACTCGGCTACCGGCCCGACCACCGGGCCCGCCTGCTCGGCAGCAGACAGCGCACCCGGCTGATCGGCGTGGCCTTCGACGTGCGGTACCCGTTCCATGGTGACCTGGTCGAGGCGCTCTACCCGGCGGCCGAAGCGCTCGGCTACAACCTGACCCTCAGCGCGGTCACCGGCAGCCGTCGCGAGTCGGCCGCTGCCCAGTCCCTCCTCGACTATCGGTGCGAGTCACTCATCCTGCTCGGGCCTACTTCGCCACCAGCGGCTCTGACCGCACTCGCCGACTCTCAACCGACGGTCGTCATCGCCCGCAAGCTACGGGCGTCCGGTGTGCACGTGGTCCGCACTGACGACGCTGCCGGGTCGCGCCTGGCTGTGGAACACCTGCTGTCTCTCGGCCACACTCAGATCGCCCATGTGGACGGCGTACGTGCGCCGGGCGCGGCAGAGCGCCGTACTGCCTATGTGCAGACCATGCGGCGGGCAGGACGAGCCCCTGTCATCATCCCCGGTGGGCCGACCGAGTCGGCCGGCACCGAGGCCGCACGCCGGCTGCCCAGGAACATCACAGCCGTTGCCGCGTTCAACGACGCCTGCGCGATCGGCCTCCTGCACACCCTCCGGGCGAGCGGCCGCCGGGTCCCCGAGGAGGTCTCGATCATCGGGTACGACGACTCCACGCCGTCCCGCCTGGACCACATCCAGCTGTCGACGATCGCGCAGAACGCCCACGGGCTGGCGGCCGCCGCACTCGACCTCGCCACCTGCGTGGACCGCAGTCCGCAGGAGGTCGTCATCAGTCCGGACCTGGTGCGCCGGAAGACCTAAGGCACGTTGTACGGCGTGATCGGCTGCAAGGTGCTCGGCCGACTCGGGACGTGGGGCAGCAACTTGTGTGCGTGCAGGAGGTGCTGGCACGCGCGGTGAAGGTCAGCGGGCAGGTCGTGATGCAGCACGACCGACAGAGCGCCCGTACGCAGCAGAGCCAGGTTGTCGGCGTCGAGGTCGTGAGCGACGAAGCAGCGGTACGGCCGGTCCAGGCCGGCGAAGGCCTGGACGATCGCGCGATTGCCGCCGCCGATCGAGTAGACCGCGTTGATGGCCGGGTCGGCCGTCAACGCGGCCAGGGCCTGGCCGTGGATCGTGGTGTCCAGGCCGTCGGTCTCGGCCAGTTCGACGACCGCGCGGCCCGGCGACAGCCGGCGGAGGGTCGAGCGGAACCCCATCTCCCGCTCCTCCTCGCCGCGGAACGATCCACGGCTCAACGTGACCAGCACACCGCCCGGATCGTCACCGAGCCACTGCGTGAGGAAGTACGCCGCGGTCGCACCCGCGGCCCGGTTGTCGATGCCGACGTACGCACTCCGCCGGCTGCCGGGCAGATCGGTGGCCAGGGTGACGACGGGGATGCCGGCGGCAACCAACCGGTCGACGGCCTCGACCACCTCGGGCTCGTCCGGCGCCTTCAGGATCAGCCCCTGTGAACCCCGCGTGCGCACCTTGTCCAGGGTCGCGACGATCTCCGCGGCGGAGGCGGTCTCACTCAGGTCGAACCGCGCCCGCAGTACCGCCGGACGCAGACCGGGAAGGGCGGCCTCGAGCGCCGCGCGGACCGCGCCGGAGAACCGGCTCGGCGCCTGCATGACCAGGTCGACGACCAGCGTGCGGCCGCCGAGACGGATCTGGGTCGCCTGCCGATCCAGGTCGTGCACGGCCTGCTCGACCTGCCGCCGGGCGCGGGCGCTCACCCCGGCCCGGCCGTTCAGCACCCGGTCGACGGTCGTCTCGCTCAGCCCGGCCTGGACCGCGATGTCGCGAACCCGGTGCTGTCGGCCCATCGCGGTCCTCCCGGCTGGAATGACGGGTTTTTGACGGATTCAGGGGATTCCGAACCCGTCAGGAAGCCACCACGCTAGAACAACCAGGAGAGAGGAGCCACCCGATGAACTGGCTGAACCCCGACGACGTCCGGCTGGACGACCTGCTGACCCTGCTCAAGGAGCAGACCGACGCCGCCGACTACCCGCACGCCGAGCGGATCGAGCAGCAGGTCCCGGTGTACGACGCCACCCGGATCCGGACCGCGGACCCGCGGGCCGTGCAGTCCGAGTTCGCCACCGCGTTCGGCCCGGGTCCCGGCATCGTCGTCCTGAAGGGTGCCTTTGGCAACGAGGTGGTCGACGCGGCGAGCGTCGAGTTCGACCGGCTGATCGCGGAGCAGCACCGGTCCGGGACCGCGGCCGGCGACCACTTCGCCAAACCCGGTGCGAACGACCGGGTCTGGAACGCGCTGGAGAAGCTGGCCGTCGCCGCCCCCGAAGTGTTCGCCGCGTACTACGCCAACGACCTGCTGGCGCTGGCCGCGACGGCGTGGCTCGGGCCGGCGTACCAGGTGACCTCGCAGGTGAACGTGGTGAACCCGGGCGGCGAGGGGCAGACGGTCCACCGGGACTACCACCTCGGATTCCAGTCCGACGAGGTCGCGGCGCAGTACCCGGCGCATGTGCATCGGTTGTCGCCCGTGCTGACCCTGCAGGGTGCGGTGGCGCATTGCGACATGCCGGTCGAGTCGGGTCCGACGCTGTATCTGCCGCACTCGCAGAAGTACGAGCTGGGCTACCTGGCCTATCGGCGGCCCGAGTTCTGCGAGTACTTCGTCGAGCACCATGTGCAACTGCCACTGGAGAAGGGCGACGCGGTCTTCTTCAATCCCGCGCTCTTCCACGCGGCCGGCGGCAACCACTCCACGGACATCAAGCGGATGGCGAACCTGCTCCAGGTCTCGTCCGCCTTCGGCCGCGCGATGGAGAGCATCGACCGGACCCGGATGGCCTCGGCCCTCTACCCGGTCCTGCTGGACCTCGCTCAGAACGACCCGGTGGCCGTCGGCAACGTCATCGCCGCCACCGCCGAGGGCTACGCGTTCCCGACCAACCTCGACCGTGACCAGCCCATCGGCGGGCTCGCACCGCAGTCCCAGGCCGACGTACTGCGCCGGGCGGTCGCGGAGACGTGGACCGCGGACCGGCTCGACCGGGCCCTCGCCGAGCACACCGGCCGCCGGCAGACGCACTGATAGCAAATCCGTGAACCTTCGGTGAACCAAGTCCGGATCACGGGCAGGTGGTGTCGCCGGCAGGGGATCGTCAGGCAGGATGGCGCGTTCGCCGCCGGACCGGCCGGTTACCCTTACCGGCGGAACGCGCCACTCAGACGACCTGCTGTACGGCCGCCCATCGAAGGAGAAGGCATGGAACCGCTGCGCATCGGGATTCTCGGGGCTGCCCGGATCGCCGGCCGGGCGATCGTCGAGCCGGCCCGGCTGACCGGGGCCCGGCTGGTCGCGGTCGCCGCCCGGGACACCGGACGGGCCGAGGCGTTCGCGGCGGAGCACCAGGTCGAACGGGTGCACGCGTCGTACCAGGACGTGCTCGACGACCCCGAGGTCGAGGCGGTCTACAACCCGCTGGCCAACGGCCTGCACGGGCCGTGGAACCTCCGGGCACTTGCCGCGGGCAAGCACGTGCTGACCGAGAAGCCCTCGGCCAGCAACGCCGAGGAGGCGCTCCAGGTCCGGGCCGCCACGCTGGAGCGCGGAGTCGTCTTCATGGAGGCCTTCCACTACGCGTACCACCCGGTGATGCGCCGGCTGCAGGAGCTGCTCGCCAAGGGTGAGCTCGGCGATCTGCAGCACGTCGAGGCGACCATGGTGATGCCCCCGCCGGCCGACGACGACCCGCGTTGGTCGCTGCCGCTGGCCGGTGGCGCGGTGATGGACGTCGGCTGCTACGCGATCCACGCGCAGCGGATGCTCGCGCCGTACGCCGGGGGCGCGCCGAAGCTGGTGAGCGCCCGGGCCGGTGAGCGCAAGCGGTTGCCGGGCGTGGACGAGTGGCTGAACGCGGACCTGGAGTTCCCGAGCCGTGCGACCGGCGCGGTCCGGACCAGCATGGCGGCCGAGAGCGTCGACTTCAGCCTGAAGGTCGTCGGCACGCGCGGCGAGGCGTTCGCGCCGTTCTTCGTGCTGCCGCACAACGACGACCGGGTGATCGTGACGACCAAGGAGGACACCTGGGTCGAGCACCTCGGCACGCGGTCGTCGTACACCTATCAGCTGGAAGCGTTCGCGTCGGCGATTCGCAACGGTGCCCCGGTGCTCACGGACGCCGACGACGCGCTGGCGACGATGGAGCTGATCGACGCCTGCTACCGCGACGCCGGGATGGCCCCGCGCCCGGTCTCGACGATCTGACCACCCGGTACGCCGGACGCGGACGAGCCGGCGTGTCCGGCGGCCGCGTGCGCGAAGGCCTGGATGAACGGGTGCGGGCGGGTGCCGTCACCGGACAGCTCCGGCTGGAACAGCGTGACCAGGAAGAACGCGTGCCCGGGTAGCTCGGCGACCCGCGGCGCGCCGTCGTCGTCGTACGCGCTGAAGACCAGGCCGTGGTCCTCGAGCATGCTCTGGCGGCCGGGCGCGAGTCCGTACGAGCAGTGGTAGCGCTCCGTGGTTCGCTCGGCACCGAGCAGGCGGCCCGCCAGCGTCCCCGGCCGCACCTCGACCGCCGCCTCGTGACCGTCGAGTGAGCACGCCAGCGGGACGATCAGCAGGTCGTCCGCGTCGGGAGTATTCTCGGCGTGGTGTACGCCGGTCGCACCGCAGACGTTGCGTGCGTACTCGAGCATCGCGTGCTGGAACCCGCCGCACGTGCCGAGGAACGGGATGCCCTGCTCGCGTGCGGTCCGGATCGCGGTGACCGCGCCGGCCTCGCTCCGGTACGGGCTCCCCGGCAGCACCCAGATCCCGTCGAAGGCGTCCATCGCGCCGACCTCGTCGGTGGAGACCCAGTACACGTCCAGGTCGAGGCGCTCGCGCTCACGCATCCGGTCGAGTACCTGCGGCACGCGCTGGTGCGAGCGGACATGCGGAGACCGATCGCCCACTAGGGCGATCCGGGCGGAGTACGCGTGAGTGCTCATGTCCTCATCCTGCGCGCTGAGCCAGATCAGCGCCAACGATGATGTCTGAATACTTGATAAGCAATACTGATCGGCGTGGAAACGCATCTGCTCCGCACCTTCGTCGCGGTGGCGTCGAGCGGCTCCTTCTCGGCGGCCGCGGCCGACCTCGACTACACCCAGTCGGCCGTCTCGCAGCACATCGCCGCGCTCGAGAGCTCTCTCGGCACCGCACTGCTGACCCGACGGCCGGTCGCGCCGACCCCGGCCGGTGAGCGCCTGCTCGAGCACGCCGGCGCGATTCTCCTCCGGATCGAGGCGGCGAGGGCCGACGTACGACGCGTGGTCGGTGAACCACCCGGAGAGATCGTCTTCGCCACCACTCCCCTGGCCGCGGCGACCCGGGTAGCCCGGGCACTGACTCAGCTCAGGCAGACCCGCCCCGGTCTGGCCGTGACGTTCGAGGTCGCCCGGCGGGACGAGGTCGCCCGGGGCGTCGCGTCCGGTGCGTATCACCTCGGACTGGTCGACGGAATCGCCGCACCCAGCGATCCACTGAGGCTTCCGGACGTCGGACTGCTGCGAACCTCCGCGGTCGCGCAGGAGGGGTTGGCGGTCGTCGTACCGGCGGACCACCCGATCGCGGGGCGCAAGCGGCTCGGCCTCGCCGCGCTGGTCGACGCCCGCTGGATCGACGCGCCCGCGGTCAGCGCTCCGCTCGACGACCTGCGGGCCGCCGTCGAGACCGACAGCCTCCGGGCAGCCCTCGGGTACGCCGGCGCCGACGTCCGCACCCTGCTCGAACTGGTTGCTGCCGGCCACGGACTGGCCGTGCTGCCGGCGTCGGTCAGCGTCCCGGCGGGTGTCGCGAAGGTTCCGGTCGGCTCACCCCGGCTGGTGCACCGCGTCGAACTGCTGCACGGGCAGCTCGACTCGGCCGCCGCCTCAGCCCTCGCCGAGCTGCTCGACGAGGGCTGAGCCCGGCTACTTCCGCGCCTGTTTGGTGGGCGGGATGATGGCGCTGTCGCCCGGGACCGTTTTCGGTTTCTTGGGCTGCTTGGGCTTGCGGACCTCGCGTCCGCCCTTGTTCTTGGCCATGAGGTACTCCAGGGCTCGAGGGCTGGTCCGGCGACCAGCTCGATGACTGCGGACAGGCCGACGGCCTTCGTTCGCCGCGGTCCTCCTCGCGCCCCGGGGGTTGCCTTCGACGCTACACCCAAGCAGCTCCGATTGCCCGGGTCAGTCGTGGGTCGGGAAACCCAGGTTCAGGCCTCCGTGCGACGGGTCCAGCCAGCGGGAGGTGACGACCTTGCCGCGGGTGAAGAAGTGCACGCCCTCGGCGCCGTGGGCGTGGGTGTCGCCGAACAGCGAGTTCTTCCAGCCGCCGAACGAGTAGTACGCCATCGGCAC
The DNA here is from genome assembly GCF_004348725.1 of Kribbella turkmenica. Lineage (GTDB taxonomy): Bacteria > Actinomycetota > Actinomycetes > Propionibacteriales > Kribbellaceae > Kribbella > Kribbella turkmenica. The sequence continues at coordinate 31,626 of NZ_SMKR01000047.1, read as the reverse complement.
CGGGATCGGCACGTTGACACCGACCATCCCGACCTCGACCTCGGTCTGGTACCGGCGGGCCGCGCCACCGTCGTTGGTGAAGATCGCGGTCCCGTTGCCGTACGGGTTCGAGTTCACCAGGTCGAGGGCGGCGTCGTACGACGGGACGCGGACGACCGACAACACCGGGCCGAAGATCTCGTCGGTGTAGATCGACATGTCCGGGGTCACCTTGTCGAACAGCGTCGGGCCGAGCCAGAAGCCGTCGTCGGCGCCGTCGAACGGACCGTCGCGGCCGTCCACGGCCAGCTCGGCACCGGCTTCGACGCCGGCCTCGACGTACCCGACGACCTTGTCCCGGTGCTCGCCGGTGACCAGCGGGCCCATGTCGCAGCCGCGGGTGCCGTCGCCGGTGCGCAGCTGCGCCATCCGCTCCTTGATCTTGCCGATCAGGTCGTCGGCGACCGGCTCGACCGCGATCAGCGCCGAGATCGCCATGCAGCGCTCACCGGCCGACCCGAAGCCGGCGTTCACCGCGGCGTCCGCGGTCAGGTCGAGGTCGGCGTCGGGCAGCACGACCATGTGGTTCTTCGCCCCGCCGAGCGCCTGCACCCGCTTGCCGTTCCTCGTACCGGTCTCGTAGACGTACTTCGCGATCGGGGTCGAGCCGACGAACGAGACCGCCTTGATGTCCGGGTGCTCGAGCAGCCGGTCGACAGCCTCCTTGTCACCGTGGACGACGTTCACCACGCCGTCGGGCAGACCGGCCTCCTTCCACAGCGCGGCGACCGCGTTCACCGCGGACGGGTCCTTCTCGGACGGCTTGATCACCACACTGTTGCCACAGGCAACGGCAATCGGAACGAACCAGAGCGGCACCATGGCCGGGAAGTTGAACGGCGAGATCACCGCGACCGCGCCGAGCGGCTGGCGGATCGAGTACACGTCGACGTTGGTCGACACGTTCTCGCTGAACCCGCCCTTGAGCAGGTGCGGGATGCCGCAGGCGAACTCGGCCACCTCCTGGCCGCGGGTCACCTCACCGAGCGCGTCGGACAGCACCTTGCCGTGCTCGGCGGTGATCAGGGCCGCGATCTTCTCCTTGTTCGCGTTCAGCAGCTCGCGGAACGCGAACAGCACCTGGGCCCGCTTGGTCAGCGACGTCCGGCCCCAGGCCCTGGACGCGTCGTGGGCGACCTTGACCGCCTCGTCGACCGTCGCCGCCGAGGCCAGGTCCAGCTCACCGGTGACCTCGCCCGTCGCCGGGTTGTAGACCTTGCTGGTGCGTTCAGAGACCCCTGTCCACGGCGCTCCGCCGACCAGATGGGTGATTCGCTCAGTACTCACAGCTACATCCCTTTTCGTTGATCGTTCCCGCTGGACTCCGCCCGGCCTCAGCCGAGCACCTCGCTCCTCGGCACCATCTCCACCTCCACCGGGCGGCCCTCCTGCAGCGACCGGACGCCGGCCGTGCAGACCGCGGCGGCGGCGTACCCGTCCCAGGCCGCCGGGCCGTCGATGGTGCCCTTCGCGACCGCGTCCACCCAGCGCTGCAGCTCCAGGTCGTACGCGAGCCCGAACCGCACCCGGAAGTCGTCCGGCACCACACCACCCCAGTGTCCGGCCCGCCTGGTCAGCACGTCGACCCCCAGGCCGATGGTCGCGTTGCCCTTCTCGCCGACCGCCTCGCAGCGGACCTCGTACCCGACCTGGCAGTTCACGAACACCTCGACGTCGGCCATCGCGCCGTTCGCCATCTCGAACACGGCGAGCTGCGGGTCCTGCACACCCTCGCCGACCAGACCGCTCGGTCTCGGGGCGTGCACGGTGATCCGGGTGATCTCCGCGCCGAACAGCCAGCGCGCCACGTCGACCTCGTGCACCAGCGAGTCCCGGACGATCATCTCGCTGCGGAACGTCGCCGGGACCGTCCTGTTCCGGTGCACATTGTGCAGCAGCAGGGTCCGGCCGAGCTCGCCCGAGTCGAGCAGCTCCTTCAGCGCGGCGTACTCCGGGTCGAACCGGCGCATGAAGCCGACCTGGATCAGCTGCTTGCCGAGCTTGTGCTCTGCCTCGACCACCCGCAGCGAGGACTCCGCGTCCATCGTCAGCGGCTTCTCGCACAGCACCGGCTTGGCGTGCTCCAGGCAGGCCGTCAACTGCTCGGCGTGCGCGAAACCCGGTGACGCGATGACGACCGCGTCCACATCGGCGTCGCCGATCAGCGCGAGGGGGTCGTCGATCGCCCGGACGTCGCCGAACGTCGCCGCCAGGGCGCCGGCCCGGTCCATGTCCGGGTCGGACACCGCGACCAGCCGGGCCCCGGAGATCCGGCGGGCCACCCGCTCGGCGTGGTCCGCCCCCATCATCCCGACCCCGACGACCCCGATCCTCAGATCCCGCATCTCCACCTTCTCTCTGCTCTACCTACCGACTGTGCCTGCGAACTCCGCCGGTGAACTCCGCCCGACGAACCGCTCCGACGAGCCCTAGATCCCACCCGGCCGGTCGTGCGGCTCGGCGACGACCCCGGCGTCGACCCCGCGCAACTCGTGGCTCAGGGCCTCGAGCTCCGAACCACCGGCCATCTCGTTCGTGAGCTGGGACAGCGTGAGATCGGCGCGATGCGTGTCGAGCGCGACCCGGCCCAGCTTGAGCACGACGAAGTGGTTGCCCACCAGGTAGGCGTGGTGCGGGTTGTGGGTGATGAACACGACGCCGAGCCCGGCGTCCCGTGCCTTCACGATGTACTTCAGCACCACCCCGGACTGCTTGACGCCCAGCGCGGCGGTCGGCTCGTCCAGGATCAGCACCTTGGCACCGAAGTAGATCGCCCGGGCGATCGCGATGCACTGCCGCTGACCGCCGGACAACATGCCGACCGGCTGTTCGAGGTTGGGGATCGAGATCCCCATCTTGGTCAGCTCCTCGTCGGCGATACGCTTCATCCGCCGGTCGTCGAGCCGGCCGAACGGCCGCTTGGTGAGCTCGTTGCCGAGGAAGAAGTTCCGCCACACCGACATCAGCGGGGCCAGCGCCAGGTCCTGGTAGACCGTGGCGATCCCGCTGTCCAGCGACTCGCGCGGCGAGCTGAACCGGCGTTCCTCGCCGTTCACCGACAACGTCCCGTCGGTGTGCTCGTGCAGGCCGGCGATGATCTTGATCAGCGTCGACTTGCCCGCGCCGTTGTCGCCCAGCACACAGGTGATCTCACCCTGCCGGACGGTCAGTGACACTCCGCGCAACGCGTGCACGTTGCCGTAGCTCTTGCCGACCCCGTCCAGGTGCACCACCGGGGTGTTCGGGCTGGTGCCGGCTTCTTCCGCGAACTTCGTGGTCGTCGTCATCGCAGGTCCGCCCTCTTCTTCACGATCAGGTTGACGATCGTCGCGAGCAGCAACATCACGCCGAGGAACGCCTTGAACCAGTCGGCGTTCCAGCCGGCGTACACCACGCCGAGCTGGGTCATGCCGAAGATCAGGGCGCCGATCGCCGAGCCCACCACCGAGCCGTAGCCGCCGGTCAGCAGGCAGCCGCCGACCACGGCCGCGATGATGTAGATGAACTCCTTGCCGACCCCTTCACCCGACTGCACGCTGCTCTGCGTGAACAGCAGGTGCATGCCGGAGAACCAGGCGAAGAAGCCGACGGCCATGAACAGCCCGATCTTCACCCGCTTGACCGGGACGCCGACCGCCCGGGCGGCGGCCGCGTCACCGCCGACGGCGAAGATCCAGTTCCCGACCTTCGTCCTCAGCAGCACCCAGCTGCCGACGGCCACGAAGAGGATCCACCACAGCACCAGGATCTTGAGATTGACCGAGCCGATCCTGAACTCCGACGCGAACACCGCCTTCGCCTGCTCGAACCCGTCCATGTCACGGATCGAGTTCGACGAGACCGCACCAGACAGCAACCGGGTGATCGCCAGGTTCAGGCCCTGCAGGATGAAGAAGGTGCCCAGCGTCACCAGGAAGCTCGGCAGACCGGTCCGCATCAGCAGCCAGCCGTTGAACGCACCGACCGCCAGCGCGACCACCAGCGCGACCAGGACGCCCACCCAGACGTTGACGCTGAACTGGTAGGCGAACAACCCGCCGGTCAGGCCGGCCGTCGTGACCGCGACGCCGGCGGACAGGTCGAACTCACCGCCGATCATCAGCAGCGCGACCGGCACCGCCATCACACCGATCAGCGCCGCCTGGTACACGATCGTGCCGATGTTGGACGCGCTCCGGAACGGGTCGGCCATGACCAGGAAGAACACCAGGATGACTCCGGCCCCGACCAGCGACCCGACCTCGGGCCGGCTGAGCAGCCGGGCCCCCAGGGATCGGCGCGCGACGCGGTCGTCGACCTCGGTCGGCGCCGTCAGTGTGGATGCCATGGCGAGTCCTCAGCGCGTCCCGCCGGCAGCGAACTTCTCGACCGCCGCGACGTTGTCCTTGTCGATGAACGCCGGACCGGTCAGCGTGGCCTGGCCACCGCCGATGGTGTTGCCGTTCGTCTTGTAGAGCCACAGGCTGTCCACCGCCAGGTAGCCCTGCAGGTACGGCTGCTGGTCGACGGCCCACTGCACCTTGCCGTCCTTGATCGCGCCGACCAGGTCCTTGTTGGTGTCGAAGGTGCCGATCTTCGCGCTCGAGCCGGCGTCCTTCACCGCCTGGACCGCGGCCATCGCGAACGGCGCGCCGAGGGTGACCACGTAGTCGATGCTCTTGTCCTGCTGCAGCTTCGAGGTCATGGTCGTCGTGCTGCCGGGCATGTCGGTGCCGGTGATGTAGATCTTCTCGGAGTTCGGGAACTTGTCCTTCACGCCCTGGCACCGGGCCTCCAGGCCGACGTGGCCCTGCTCCTGGATGACACAGACCGCCTTCTTCGCCCCGAGCTGGGTCAGCTTCTCGCCGGCGGCCTGGCCCGCGATCCGCTCGTCCTGGCCGAAGTAGCCGAGTGCGCCGGTCTGCTTCCAGGCCTCGATGCCGCCGTTCAGCGCCACCACCGGGATGCCGCCGTCGGCCGCCTTCTTCACGTTGGCCTGCATCGCGTCGGCCTTCGCCAGCGTGACCGCGATGCCGTCGACCTTGGAGTCGATCGCGGTCTGCACCAGGTTGGCCTGGTCGGCCCCCTCCGGCGCGGCGGAGTACTGCAGCTCGACGTTGTCCTTCTTCGCCGCGGCCTCGGCACCTCTGCGGACCAGGTCCCAGAAGGTGTCACCGGGCGCCGCGTGTGTGATGAACGCGACCTTCATGCGCGGAGTGTCGGCCACGTTGCCGCCCGATCCGCCGGAGTTCTGCTCCTCCTGCTTGCCGCCGGACGAGCTGCACGCGCCCAGCGCCGCGACCAGCACGAGCGCAGCCCCCACGGCCGCTGCCTTCTTCTGCCACCGAACCATGACTACAACCAGCCTTTCAGACGATCCGCGGGATTTGCTCCGCGGTGTTGCGAGGGACCAGAGAGTGCACACTCTGCTGGCCGTCAAATCGATACGCCACCCCCGTGGGATCTCAGATAGGTCAACGTCCGCTCCGCGATCGGCAGCGGGACGTCGGGCGGGCAGGGATACAGGTCCTGCTCGACGATCGCGAACAGGTCCACGTCGAGTCCGGCCAGCGCGTCCAGCAGTGGCGGGAACTCGGGCACTCCGGTGGGCGGCTCGCACATCACGCCGCGCCTGACCGCCTCGCCGAAGCCGACACCATCGGCCTCGACCACGGCCAGGATCTCGGGGTCCACCTGCTTGAGGTGGACGTAGCCGATCCGGTCCGGGTGGTCCTGGATCAGCTTCAGGTTGTCGCCGCCGCAGTAGCTGATGTGGCCGGTGTCGAGGCACAGGTTCACGTAGGCGCCGTCGGTGTCCTCGAGGAACGTCTCGACGGTGTCGTGGGTGTCGACGTGGCCGTCCGCATGCGGGTGGTACTGCGTCTTGAGCCCGAACTCCTCGGCGATCCGGCGGCCGAGCTCGGTGACCTGCCGGCCGTGCCGGGCCTGGCCCTCGCGGTCGAGCCGCGGCTCGGTGATCTCACCGGTGACGCCGTCCCGCCACATCGAGGGGATCACCACGAGGTGCTTCGCCCCCATCGCAGCGGTCAGCTCGGCCGCCTTGGAGACGTCGTTCCAGGTCGAGTCCCAGGAGTCCGGCCGGTGCAGGTGCTCGAAGATCGTCCCGGCCGTCATGGTCAGGCCGCGCTTGTCCAGCTCCTCCTTCAGCCGGGACGGGTCGGTCGGCAGGTAGCCGTACGGCCCGAGCTCGATCCGGGTGTACCCGGCCGCGGCGACCTCGTCGAGGAACCTCTCCCACGGCGTCTGCTGCGGATCGTCGGCGAACCACACGCCCCACGAGTCCGGCGCGCTGCCGATCTTCACCGTGCCCATGTCAGCGATCTCCCTCGGTCGGCGTCAGGTATGGCCGCTGGTCCTTCTTGGACTCCTGGTACGACGCCGACGCGGCCCGGGTCGTGTCGAGCGCCGACACCTCGCTGACCGGGACGTCCCACCATGACTCGCTGTCCGGCGCACCGATCAACGGATCCGTGGTCACGTGGATCGCGATCGGTCCGGTCGCGGCCTTCGCCGTACCGATCGCCTTCTCCAGCTCGGCGCGGTCGTGCACCTCGATCACGTCGACGCCGAGGCTGCGGACGTTCGCGGCCAGGTCGACCGGCAGGTAGTCGCCGTCGAGCCGGCCCTCGCCGCCGCGCCGCCGGTACGCCGTCCCGAACCGCTGCGAACCCAACGACTCCGACAGCGCGCCGATCGACGCGAAGCCGTGGTTCTGCACCAGGACGACGACGATCTTGACGTTCTCCTGGACCGCGGTGACCAGCTCGGACGACATCATCAGGTACGACCCGTCGCCGACCATGACGAAGACGTCGCGGTCGGGCGCCCCGAGGCGGACGCCGATCCCGCCGGCGATCTCGTAGCCCATGCAGGAGTAGCCGTACTCGACGTGGTACCCCTTCGGGTCGCGCGTCCGCCACAACTTGTGCAGGTCGCCCGGCATCGAGCCGGCCGCGCAGACCACCACATCGGACGGCGCCGACAATTCGTTCACGGCGCCGAGCACCTCGCCCTGTGTCAGCAGGCCGTCGGCGAGTTTCGCGGTCACCTCGGCGGGCGGGTTGTAGGCGTTGTCCACAATCCCGTCCCACTGGGTTGCGAGCATGCCGGTCAACGACCTGTACTGGTCGCTCACGGACCAGTCACCGACCGCGGATCGCAACGAGACAAGGGCTTCCCGGGCATCCGCGACGAGAGGAAGGCCGGCATGTTTGCCACCGTCGAAACGCGCCACGTTGATGTTCACGAACCGCACGTGCGGGTTCTGGAAGGCGGTCCGCGAGGCCGTCGTGAAGTCGCTGTAGCGGGTGCCGATGCCGATCACCAGGTCGGCGTCGCGGGCCAGGGTGTTGGCTGCCGTGGTCCCGGTCGAGCCGACCGCGCCGACCGACTGCGGGTGGTCGTAGCGCAGGGACCCCTTGCCCGCCTGGGATTCCGCCACCGGGACGCCGGTCGCCTCGGCGAACTCACGGAGCGCGTCCTCGGCGCCGGAGTAGTGCACGCCGCCCCCCGCGACGATCAGCGGCCGCTGCGCGGACCGTAGGAGATCTACCGCCTTGTCGACAATTGATGCTTCCGGCAATGGCCTCGCGACGTCCCAGGTGCGCTCCGTGAAGAGCTCGCCGGGCCAGTCGTAGGCCTCGGCCTGGACGTCCTGCGGCAGGGCCAGGGTGACCGCGCCGGTCTCGACCGGATCTGTCAGCACGCGCATGGCGTTGAGCAGGGCCGACGGCAGCTGCTCGGGGCGCCAGATGCGGTCGAAGTACTTCGACACCGGGCGGAAGGCGTCGTTCACGGAGACGTCGCCGGCGCCGAAGCTCTCGAGCTCCTGCAGCACGGGAGTCGCCACCCGGGTCGCGAACACGTCCGACGGAAGGAGGAGAACAGGCAGCCGGTTGATCGTCGCCAGGGCCGCGCCGGTCACCATGTTGGTCGACCCCGGGCCGATGCTTGCCGTGCAGGCGTAGGTCTGGAGCCGGTCACGGGTGCGGGCGAAGGCGGAGGCGGTGTGCACCATGGCCTGCTCGTTGCGGGCCAGGATGTACGGCAGCGCGTCCGGGTCGTCGAGCTCGGCCTGCAGCAACGCCTGACCGACCCCGGCGACGTTGCCGTGCCCGAAGATGCCCAGGCAGCCGGCGAACAGGCGCTGCCGTCCGCCGTCGCGCTCCGAGTACTGGACGCTCAGGAATCGCACCAACGCCTGGGCGACCGTGAGACGGACCGTCATCGCTGTCCTCCGGAGAAGTCTGCGCCGCAGCGCGGATCGGTGGGGTGACCCGTGGCTCCCGTGCCGGCCGACCGACGCGTCGCTCGGCCCGGGGCGGTCGGGTTGATCATGGTTCGCCTCGGGGCGGCCGAGTCAGTCATGGCCGGCTCCGAGGGGGAGGCGGGGGTCCATCGGCTGGGTCGGCCAGAGTTCGCGGACCCACCCGTGCTGGGGGTCGTCGGTGATCAGCCACTCGCGTTCGGCGCCGGGGCCGGCCATCACGTTCAGGTAGTACATGTCATAGCCGGGAGGCGCCATCGCGGGACCATGCCAACCATGCGGGACCAGCACCAGGTCACCGCTGCGGACCTCCGCGAGCACGTCGATCGGGCGGTCCTCGGTGCCGTACACCCGCTGGTAGCCGATCGGGTCGTTGCCCTTGACACCTTCCGGGGCGCCGTCGGCGAGCTGCAGCTCGAAGTAGTAGATCTCCTCGAGCTCACTCTCCTCGCCCGGCCGGTGCTCGTCGTGCTTGTGCGGCGGGTACGACGACCAGTTGCCGGCCGGGGTGAGCACCTCGCAGGCGATGATCGAGTCGGCCTCGAGGACGGCCGGCGTGCCGAAGTTGCGGACCTGGCGGGACGCGACACCTGCACCGCGGAGCTCGGTCTCCACCTGCTCGACACCGATCCGCCGGAACGGGTGGTCGGCGGCCGCCTTGGCGTGCGGGAACGCGATCCGCGCACCACCGGCGCTGAGGACCGCGAACGCCGTACCGCGGGGAACGTAGGCGAGATCGGTCGGGCCGGCGAAGACGTCTGCGCGGCCACCGAGCGGGACGGTCTCGCCGTCCACGATCACCTCGGCCGAGCCGCTCAGCGGAAGGACGAGGTACTCGCAGTCGCCGGTGTCGAGCTGGACCGACTGACCCGGCTGCAGGGTGCTGATCGCCAGGCCGGTGTGATGCCAGTCCTGCTCCCCCGGCCGGACCATCAGCTCGAATCCGTCGCGGGCCGTCGTACCGGCCGGGCGGAACCACTCGGTCACGCGACACCTCCGTGAACCAGGACGGCGGCCCGGTCGACGGCGGCCGACACGTTGCCGTCGGGTGGGAACAGCAGGGCCCGGCCGACGACGAGACCACGAACGGACGGGAGGCTGAGTGCCTTGCCCCAGGAGGCGTAGGTCTCCTCGGGTGAGACGGTCGGGTCGCCCCCGAGCAGCAGCGTCGGCAGCGTCGTCGCCTCCATCACTCGCTCGAGATCGTCCACGACCGGGAGCTTGAGCCAGGTGTACGCGCTGGTCGCACCGAGACCGGAGGCGATGTGGATCGACTTGATCACGGAGTCCGGGTCGAGCAGGTTCGTCACCCGCCCGTCCTTGCGCGTCGACCAGAACGGCTCGACCATCGCCATCAGCTTGTGCTCGGCCAGGCCGGTGACCGCGGCGGCACTGCTTTCCAGCGTCGCCACCGTGCCCGGATCACCCAGGTCGATCCTGGTCAGCATCTTGCCGCCGTCGAGCCGGCGGGCGGCGATCTCGCCGGCCGAGCGGTACGCGGTGAAGCGGTCGTCCAGCTCGAAGGCCGCGCCCTGCAGGCCGCCGCGGTTCATCGAGCCGATGACGACCTTGCCCTCGAGCGCCCCGAGCAGCAGCAGATCCTCGAGTACGTCGGGCGTCGCGAGCACACCGTCGACACCCGGGCGTTCCAGTGCGGTGATCAGCCGGTCGATCAGCGCCGGGCGGCTGGCCATCGCCATCCGGTCACCGCGGACCCCGAGCGCACCCCGCGCCGGGTGGTCGGCCGCGACGATCAGCAGCCGGCCGTCCGCGCCGACGAGCTCGCGCCGGCGCCGCTGCTGCCAGGCCTCGCTGATCCGTTCGGGCTGCCGTACCCGCAGGTCGGTCAGGCTGTCCAGCTGCCGTGCCCGGCGCTCGATCGCCTCGACGGCCTGCCGCGTCCCGGTGTCGCTCATGCTTGCTCACCCGGCTCTTCCGCAGGCTTGCTGCCGGCCAGCAGGTTCAGGACCTCGGCTTCGGAGGGCATGGCGGTCGAGCACTCCAGGCGGGAGGCGACGATCGCGCCGGCTGTGTTGGCGAACCGGATCACCTTCTCCAGCGGCCAGCCGGCGAGCAGTCCGTGGCAGAGCGCGCCGCCGAAACCGTCGCCGGCACCGAGACCGTTCACCACCTCCACCGGGAACGGCGGTACCTCGACCCGCTCGTCGCGGGTGCGGGCCAGCGTGCCCTTCGGGCCCTGCTTGACGATCGCCAAGTCGAGACCGCGGTCCAGCAGGGCCTGCGCAGCCTTGTCCGGATCGGTCTCGCCGACCGCCACCTCACACTCCTCACGGTTGCCCACGGCAACCGTGCAGTGGTCGAGCGCCCGGCTGACCTGCTCGTGCGCCTCACTCGGGTCGGCCCAGAACATCGGCCGGTAGTCGAGGTCGAGCACGGTGAACGGGCGCCGTTCGCGGGCCTCCCAGGCGACGAAGTGCGCCGAGCGGCTGGGTTCGGCGGACAGGCCGGTGACGGTGGACCAGTAGATGCTCGCGTCCCGGATCGCGGTCAGGTCGAGCTCGGAGGGGTAGATCTCCAGATCCGGGGCCTTCGGGAACCGGTAGAAGTACAACGGGAAGTCGTCCGGTGGGAAGATTTCGCAGAACGTGATCGGTGTCGGCAGGCTGTCGACCGGGCGCACGTACCGGTCGTCGACGCCGAGCTCGCGCAAAGTGCGGTGGATGAAGGTGCCGAACGGATCGTTCCCGGTCCGGCTGATCACCGCCGACCGCCGCCCGTGCCGGGCCGCCGCGACCGCGACGTTCGTGGCGCTCCCGCCCAGGAACTTCCCGAAGCTCTCCACGTCCTCCAGGTGCGTGCCGACCTGCAGCGGATACAGATCGACGCCGATCCGCCCGATGGTGAGCACCTCGTCCGGTCGCTCGTTCCCACCGGCCGACGGTGTGAGCTCGTCCGGAGTCATCCGAGGGTCTCCGCGATCGACCGGAGGTGCGCGATGCTCGCGCGGACGTCGGTGAGCGGACCTTCGCCGGCGGGACGGGACCGGAGGATGGTGTCCTGCTCGAGGACGTACCAGCCGCGGTAGCCGGAGGACTCCAGCGTGCGAACGATCGTGGTGAGGTCGATGTCGCCGGCTCCCAGCGGGCGGTACATGCCCTCACGTACGGCGTCGGTGTAGGACACCTCACCGGACTGGACCTTCGCGGCCCACGCCGCGTCCACGTCCTTCAGGTGCGTGTGCTCGATCCGCGCGGTGTGCTCGATCGTCAGCGCGACCGGGTCGACTCCGCCGATCAGCAGGTGGCCGGTGTCGAGGGTGAGCCCGATCGACGACCCCCGCAGTACCCGGTCGACGTCGTCGGCGTTCTCGACCATCGTGCCGACGTGCGGATGGATCGTGGCCAGCACCCCGCGATCGGCCGCGAGTACGGACAACTTGTCCAGGTTGGCGAGCAACGTGGTCCAGCCGGTCTCGTCCAGCACCGGCCGGTCGTCGTACCCGTCCTGGCCGGTCGCCGCGGCGAGCACCAGGGTGGTCGCCCCGGCGGCGACGAAGCCCTCGAGCGCCGCGGCCACCTCGGCACTCGGGTCGTGTCCGGGATCGTGCAGGACGACGGGGACGAAGCCGCCGACCGCGCGGAGGCCGAGGTCGGCGAGCGTCTTCGCCTTGTCGGCCGGGTCCTCGGGCAGGAACCCGTCCGGACCGAACTCGGTCGCCGCGATGCCGACGTCGCGCATCTCGGCGAGCACCGTCTCCGGGTCGTTCTGCCAGCCCCAGCCGGGAACCTCGCAGACACCCCACGAGATCGGGGCGCCGGCGATCCGGAGTGCAAGGTCAGTCATCGGGCTGAGCTCCTCTGCGGTCGTGGGGGTCACAGGTGGACGAGCCGGTTCTCGCGGCGGGACTGTTCGCACGCGTCGGCGATCCGGAAGGCCTGGTAGGCGTCGCGGACGGTGCACGGGACCTCGCGGGCGCCGGCGGCGACCTCGGTGAAGGCGGTCAGCTCGGCGACGTACGCGGGCCGGAAGCGGTCCATGAAGGTCGCATGCGGCTGTCCGCCGGGGAACGTGACGCCGGCCTCGGCCGAGCGGAGGGCGGTGTGTTCGTCCAGGCCGACCGCGAGCGATCCGAGGCTACCGAGGACCTCCATCCGGACGTCGTGGCCGGCGGCGTTGTACCGGGTGCCGCTGACCGAGACGAAGGTGTTGTCGTCGAGCGTGAGCAGCGCGGCGGCCGCGTCGACGTCGCCGTACTCGCCGAAGAAGGCCTCACCGCGGTTCGCGCCGGTGGCGAACACGCTGACCACCTCGCGGCCGGTGACGTACCGGATGATGTCGAAGTCGTGCACGGTGCAGTCGCGGAAGAACCCGCCGCTGGTCGGGATGTACTCCTGCGGCGGCGGGAACGCGTCGTTCGTGTTCGCGCGGATGTGGTGGACGAAGCCGAGCTCGCCGGAGCGGACGGCGGCCGCGGCCGCCTGGTACCCGGCGTCGAACCGGCGCTGGAAACCGATGTGCACCGGTACGTCGGAACCCTCGACCAGCTCGACCACGCGCGAGGTGCCGGCCAGGTCGATCGCGACCGGCTTCTCGCAGAACGTCGGGACCCGGGCGGCGACCCCGGCCGCGATCAGGTCCGCGTGCGCCGACGTCGCGGCGGCGATCACGAAACCGTCCAGGCCGCTCGCCAGCAGCGCGGGCACGTCCGGCGCGTACTCCAGCCCGAGGTCCTTGGCGACCAGCTCGGCGCGGGTCGCGTCGGCGTCCGCGACCACCACCTGGTCCACCGCCGGCAACCCCTTCAGGGTCGCGGCGTGGAACGCCCCGATCCGCCCGACCCCGACCAACCCGATCCGCATTCGCGCAGCCCTCTCCCATGTCATCCGGCAGGGCGCGCCGATTCCCGGAGGCGGCGCGCTGGTTGATCGCCAGCTTTCCGGGCCGCCGGGAACGTGTCAATAGTTTGTTAACACATTTTCACGTAGAGACATACATACGTCGCTGTTGTAACATCCGCTCATGACCGTACTCCGGCGCGGCGGGTCATGGGGCCCCATGACCGGGCTCCCCCCGCTCCTCAGTCCAGGCCGGGAGGCCCCATGACCGGCGCCCTGCCGATTCAGCTCGATCGGTCGAGCCCGGTGCCGCTGTACCACCAGCTCGCCGAGCAGCTGACCGCTGCGATCACCGAGGGCCGGCTGCGGCCCGGCGACCCGTTCGAGAACGAGATCGGCATGTCCGACCGGCTCAATCTGTCCCGGCCGACCGTCCGCCGGGCCATCTCGGAGCTGGTCAACCAGGGCCTGCTGGTCCGCCGGCGCGGGATCGGCACGACGGTCGCGAACCAGATGGTGCACCGCAAGGCCGAGCTCACCAGCCTGTACGACGACCTCGAACGCGAGGGCCGGACGCCGCGGACCGAGGTGCTCTCACTCGACTGCGACGCCCAGGACGACCGCGCCGCCGCCGTCCTCGAGCTGCCCGCCGGCACCCCGCTGGTGTCGATCGTCCGGCTCCGCTACGCCGACGACATGCCGCTGGCGATCATGCGCAACTGGTTGCCGCCGACCCTCGACGACCTCAGCCTGGAGGAGCTCACCAGCACCGGCCTGTACGCCGTCCTGCGGGCCCGCGGGATCCGGCCGACGGTCGCCCGGCAACGGATCGGCGCCCGCAACGCGACCGCGGACGAACGCCGTACCCTGCACATGTCGAAGGCCGAGCCGCTGGTCACCATGACCCGCTCGGCGTACGCCGCCGACGGCTCGCCGGTCGAGTTCGGCGACCACTGCTACCGCGCCGACCAGTACTCGGTCGACGTCGTCGTCTCCGAGCGCTGATCAGCGCACGAGCGCACCGGCGGCGCTCGGCGCGTCCAGCGGCACGACGAACATCCCGACCCGCAGCCCCGCCGTCCCGGCGGACGTCCTCACCGTGAGAGCCGTTGCCGGCGCCAACTCCGCGAGGAACGACGACGGATGCTGCACCAGCGCCTCCGCAGCCCGGGGCCACCCGCGCCGAGCTGATGATCACGTCGGCCTGGCGGTCGTCGCGTCGCGAAGATCCGCGGCGTCCCGGCCGTCAGCCCGCGGCCCGGGCACCCGGCCGAGCCGGCGGCCTCCTCGAGTGATCGCGGGGCTCACGCCTGGTTGGCCAGCAGGGTGCGGACCAGCCGCAGGCCCACCGACAGGTGAGCCAGCTCCGGGCCCTCGGTTTCGACGATCTCCTCGAGCATGATGGCCGCGCGGGACAGGGCCGCCTCGTTCTGGTCCTGCCAGGTGATGACACGCTGCTCGGGCTCGAGCGAGGCGTCGGTCGTGTCCAGGACCTGGGCGGTCAGCCGGGCGTGAACGGCGTGCAGGTCGTCGCGCAGCGCCGCCCGGGCCATCGTCTGCCAGCGGTCGGTCCGGGGCAGGCCGATGATCCGTTCGAGGAAACGGCCGAGCTGCAGCCGCTCTCCGAGGGCGAAGTGCACCTTGGCGACCTCCATGATGTCGAGGTCGCCGAGGGACGCGGTCTCGACGATGCCCAGTCCCGCGTACGCCGGTGGCAGGACGGCGATCCTGGTCGCGAAGTCGGCCGGCACCCCCGTGCTCACCAAGGCTTCCCGCCGTTGCTCGAACAGCGCCAGCTCGCGACCACGCAGTACGTCGGGCAGCGCGGCGGTGAGCTTCGAGATCCCCGGGACGAAGAAGTCGATCAGGTCCTCGATGTCGACCGGTGGGCGCCGGTTGCTGACCAGCCATCGCGTCGCCCGCTCGACCAGGGTGCGGGTCTCCAGCCGCATGTGGGTCTGGGTCGCCGCGTCGACCACGTTGTCCAGCTCGGCGTTGCGGGCCAGCAGCTCGGGCTGGGCGAAGATCCGGGAGGCGGCCAGGTTCGCCCGGACGACGTCCTCCACCGTCCCGCCGGTCTCCAGCGAGAGCCGGTGGTAGGCGGTGATGCCGGAGGTGTTCACGAACTCGTTCACCACCTGGGTGGTGATGATCTCGCGGCGCAGCTGGTGACTCTGGATCTGGTCGGCGAAGCGTTGCTGGATCGCCTTCGGGAAGTAGCTGAGCAGCTTGGCCGCCAGGAACGGGTCGTCCGGCAGCGACGTCTTCAGCAGCTCCGCCTCGAGCACGATCTTCGTGTAGGCGATCAGCACCGACAGCTCGGGCGACGACAGCCCACGGCCCTCCGCCTTGCGCCGCTTGAACTCGGCCACGCTCGGCAGGAACTCCAGCTCCCGGTCCAGCAGACCCTGCTTCTCCAGCCGCCGGACCCAGTCCTGGTGGACGTGCATCAGGGCGGGCGCCTGCGCGGTCGCGTTCGCCAGCGAGATGTTCTGCCGGTAGTTGCTCTTCAGCACCAGCCCGGCCACCTCGTCGGTCATCGACGCGATGATGTCGTTGCGCTGCTTCTCGGTCAGATCCCCGTCGGCGACCACCTTGTCGAGCAGGATCTTGATGTTCACCTCGTGGTCGGAGGTGTCCACGCCCGCCACGTTGTCGATGAAGTCGGTGTTGATCCGGCCGCCGTGCATCGCGTACTCGATCCGGCCCAGCTGGGTGAAGCCGAGGTTGCCGCCCTCGCCGACCGCGCGGGCGCGCAGCTCCGCGCCGTTGACCCGGATCGCGTCGTTCGCCTTGTCGCCGACGTCCCCGTGGGTCTCGGCCGACGACTTCACGTAGGTGCCGATCCCGCCGTTCCAGAACAGGTCGACCGGCGCCTTCAGGATCGCATTCATCAGCTCGGCCGGGGTCAGCGTCGCCGGGGCGCCCTCGATCCCGAGCACCGCGCGCACCTCGGCCGAGATCGGGATCGCCTTGTCCGTGCGCGGGAACACCCCGCCGCCGGCCGAGATCAGCGCGGCGTCGTAGTCCGCCCACGACGACCGCGGCAGCTCGAACAGCCGGCGCCGTTCCGCGAAGCTCTTGGCCGCGTCCGGCGACGGGTCGAGGAAGATGTGCCGGTGGTCGAACGCGGCCACCAGCCGGATGTGCTCCGACAGCAGCATGCCGTTGCCGAACACGTCTCCGGACATGTCGCCGACCCCGACGACGGTGAAGTCCTGGCTCTGGCAGTCGTGGCCGAGCTCGCGGAAGTGCCGCTTGACCGACTCCCACGCACCGCGCGCGGTGATGCCCATCGCCTTGTGGTCGTACCCGACCGAGCCACCGGAGGCGAACGCGTCGCCCAGCCAGAAGCCGTACTCCTTGGCGACCCCGTTCGCGATGTCGGAGAACGTCGCCGTGCCCTTGTCCGCGGCGACCACGAGGTACGCGTCGTCGCCGTCGTACCGGACCACGTCCCGCGGCGAGACGATGCTGCCGGCGACGATGTTGTCGGTGATGTCGAGCAGGCCGGAGACGAACGTCTTGTACGACGCGATCCCCTCGGCCAGCCAGGCGTCGCGATCGGCCGCCGGGTCCGGCAGCTGCTTGGCGTAGAACCCGCCCTTCGCGCCGACCGGCACGATCACCGAGTTCTTCACCATCTGGGCCTTCACCAGGCCGAGCACCTCGGTCCGGAAGTCTTCGCGCCGGTCCGACCAGCGCAGACCGCCGCGGGCGACCGCGCCGAAGCGCAGGTGCACACCCTCGACCTGCGGCGAGTACACGAAGATCTCGTACGCCGGCCGCGGCTGCGGGAGCTCGGGGATCGCCTTCGGCTCCAGCTTCAGCGAGATGTACGGCCGCGGCGACCCGTCGGCGACGTTCGGCTGGTAGTAGTTCGTCCGCAATGTCGCTTTGATCACGGTCAGGTAGGACCGCAGGATCCGGTCCTCGTCCAGGCTCTTCACCGTGTCCAGCGCGGCCAGGATCTCCTTCTCCAGCTGCCCGGCCAGCGACCGCCGGTCCGGGTCGTCGGCCGCACCGCGGGCCGGGTCGAAGCTGGTCTCGAACAGCTGCACCAGCAGGCTCGCGACGTCCACGTGGTTCAGGAAGGTGTTCTCGATGTAGTTCTGGCTGAACGGCGTACCGCCCTGGCGGATGTACTTCTGGTAGGCCCGCAGGACGGACACCTGGCGCCAGGTGAGGTTGCCCCTGAGGACCAGCGCGTTCAGCTTGTCGGACTCGGCCCGGCCCTCCCAGACGGCGTGGAAGGTGTCGGAGAACAGCTTGCGCAGCTCCGGCCGCTCCTCGAGGTCGGTCGGCACCTTGAGCCCGAAGTCGTAGATGTACGCCGTGGTGCCGACGGGCCGGATCTCGTAGGGCCGCTCGTCGATCACCTCGACGCCCATGTGGGTCAGGTGCGGCAGCACCTGGGACAGCGACAGTGGCGAGCCGGTCCGGTAGACCTTGAACCGCCGCTCACCCGCCCACTCCTCGTCGATCGGGGTGTACAGCGACATGGCCAGCCCGTTCTCGGCCGGCAGGCCCTCGAGCACGTTGACGTCGTTCACCGCGACCCGGGCGTCGAAGTCCTCCTTGTACGCCTCCGGGAACGCGTCGGCGTACTTGCGGGACAGCTGGGTGACCGCGACGTCGCCGCCCTTGGCGTGCAGCGCGGCGGTGAAGTCGTCCACCCAGGCGCGGGTCGCCTCGATCACCTTCTGCTCGAGCAACTCGGCGTCGTACTCGCCGACCGTCTCGCCCTGCTTCATCCGGACGACGAAGTGCACGCGGGCCAGCACGGACTCGGTGACGTAGGCGGCGTACGTGACCGTCTCGGCGCCGATCGCGTCCTTGAGGATCTGCTGCATCTTCAGCCGGACAGCGGTGGTGTAGCGGTCACGCGGAAGGTAGACCAGGCAGGAGAGGTAGCGGTTGTAGACGTCCCGCCGGACGAACAGCTTGACGGCGCGGCGCTCCTGCATGTGCAGCACCGACTGCACGATCGGCAGCAGGTCCTCCACCGGCGCCTGCAGCAGCTCGTCGCGCGGGTAGGTCTCCAGCACGTCGAGCAGACCTTTGCCGCTGTGGCTGTTCGGGTCGAATCCGGTCAGCCGGAACAGCTCCAGCGCCTTGCGCCGCAGCACCGGCACCTGCATGACGCTCTCGGTGTACGCCGTCGACGACAGCAGACCGATGAACCGGCACTCCGCGACCGGCTCGCCGCTGTCGTCGAACTGCTTGATCCCGACGTAGTCCAGGTACGCCGACCGGTGCACGGTCGACCGGGAGTTCGCCTTGGTCAGGATGAGCAGCTTGCGCTCCTGCGCCTTCGCGCTCACCTCGGGCGGGAGCTTGCCCGAGTTCGGCTTCGGGTCGGCCCGGAGGATGCCCAGGCCGGAGCCCGGCCGGCCGCGCAGGATGCCCTGCTCGCCCTCCATGGTGAAGTCGTACTCGCGGTAGCCGAGGAAGGTGAAGTGTTCGTCGGCGAGCCACTCGAGCAGCTCCCGGGCCTCCTCCACCTCGTTCTCGCCGACCGGCAGCCGGGACGCGTCCAGGCCCTCGGCGATGGTGACGGCCTTCTCGTGCATCTTCGGCCAGTCCTCGACCGCCACCCGGACGTCCTGGAGCACCCGCTGCAGCGTCTGCTCCAGCGCCCGCTGCTCGGCGACGTCGGGGATCCGCTCGATCTCCAGGTGCATCCAGCTCTCCCGGACGAGGTCGTGCTCGTCCGAGGTGACGTTGTCGTCCAGCACCTCCTGCAGCGTGCCGGCCATGTCCCGCCGGACGACGAACTGCGGGTGCACGAGCAGTTGCAGCTCGAGGTTGTGCTCGTTGATCACCATCGACGCGCTGTCCACCAGGAACGGCATGTCGTCGACGACGATCTCCACCACGGTCCGGCCGTTCGCGGACCAGCCGTGGTCCTCGGGGGTCGGGGTGAACACGTGGACCTTGGCGGTCCCCTGCGGCCGTGACGTCGCGGACTTGTAGTGGTGCTTCGCGGCGCCCAGGCAGTCGGTCGGCTCCCGTTCGGCGACGTCCTCGGCGGCAACGTGGCGGTAGTACCGCTCGAGGAAGGTCTTCAGCTTGGCCGGATCGATCGACTTGTCGTGCCCCTGTGTTCCCGCAGCCACCGCCTTGGCGAGCACATCCGCCTTCTGGACGTCCAGCTTGCTCTGCATTCCCCACCGTCTCCACGCGTGCCACCGGCGCGCTCCGCACCGGACGGCACGACATTGTGCCGTCACTCAGAGACTAGTCCACCTTTGTCACTGGTGTGCTGTCGGGACGGGCCTGTCCGACGCCTGATTCATCACCTTTCACAACCGGGTCGAGACGGTGTGCCGGAGCCGGCAGGCCAGTACTGCGCGGCGCGCATGCACCAGCTCACCGGCGGTGATCTGACGGCTGCGAAGTTCTGCTGAGAGCTGTCCGGGACCGCGTCCCCAGCTCAGCCCAGACCGCTGACCTCCGGCGGGCAGTCGCTCTCGCAGTGCTTGCCGATGGTGTCGACGATCTCGTCCGACGCCTGGCCGAGGGCGATCATCCGGTCGGTGCCGAGGACGTCGACGAAGAACTCGCGGACCCGGGCGGCGTGCGCCGGCGCGCAGGCCCTGATCGCGGCCAGCCCCTTCTCGGTGATGACGATCTCGGGGTAGCGGGACTCGCAGGCCTCCTTGCGGATCAGGCCGCGCTTCTCCATCCGGCTCAGGTGGTGCGACATCCGGCTCTTCTCCCACTGCGTCGCCCGGCCGAGCTCGAAGGCGCGCATCCGGCCGTGCTCCGACTCGGACAGGTTCACCAGGATCTCGAAGTCCGAGTTGGACATGCCGAACTCCCGCTGGAGGTGTCGCTCCAGGTGTGTCGCCAGCGTCTTGTTCATCAGCAGATAGCTGCGCCACGCGGCCTGCTCGTCGTCGTCGAGCCACGGTCCCTTGCCCACGTCCCCCATCCTACCGGACCGGGTTGACGCATCAACCTAGCGCGCTATGCTGGCTTGGTTGACGCATCAACCTAAGGAGTCCACCCATATGAGCACGAAGCTGATCGCGGTCGTCGGCGCTACCGGGGCCCAGGGCGGCGGCCTGGTCCGCGCGATCCTCGCGGACTCGTCCGGCGAGTTCGCCGTCCGGGCGCTGACCCGCGACCCGGAGTCCGCCAAGGCGAAGGCCCTCGCCGCCGCGGGCGCCGAGGTGGTCGCTGCCGACCTCGACGACGAACCGAGCGTGCGGTCTGCCTTCGACGGTGCGTACGGCGCGTTCGTGGTGACCAACTACTGGGCTCAGCGCAGCCCCGAGGAGGAGGCCGGGCGCACCGCCGCCGAGATGGAACTGGCCCACGCCGAGACCGCCGCCCGGGCCGCTCGCGACGCCGGGGTGGCGCACCTGATCTGGTCGACGCTCGACGACACCCGCCCGTTCTTCGACGGCCGCGACGACGTTCCGCGACTGGACGACGGCCGCTACACCGTCCCGCACTTCGACGCCAAGGCCGAGGCGGACGAGCTGTTCACGAAGTACGGCGTACCGACGACGAACCTGCGGACCACGTTCTACTTCGACGCGTTCGTCAGCGGGATGGAGCCGGTCCGCGCCGAGGACGGCACGCTGACCATCTCGATGCCGATGGCCGACAAGCCGCTGTCCGGCATCGCCTCCGAGGACATCGGCAAGGCCGCCCGGGCGGTCTTCAAGCGCCCCGGCCTGATCGGCGCGACGATCAGCATCGCGGGCGACCACCTGACCGGCGACCAGTACGCGGCCGCCCTGACCGAGGCCCTCGGCGAGAAGGTCGCCTACCGCCCACTGCCGTGGGAGCGGTACCGCGCTCTCGACTTCCCGTACGCCGTCGAGTTCAGCAACATGTTCCAGTACTACGCCGAGAACCACGAGGTCTTCACCGGCGACCGCGACCTCGACAACGTCCGCGACCTCAACCCCGAACTGCAGTCCTTCGCAGACTGGCTGGCCGCGCACAAGGACGCCATCCGTACGACGTAGGTCGTGGGGCGGATCGGCGCAACCGATCCGCCCGTCACGGCCGGGCCTCGAGGATGATGTTGAACGGGGTCTCGGTGGCTCGACGGACGCGGGTGAAGCCGGCTTCGCGCAGGAGTTCGGTCAGCCGGGCCTCGCCGGCCTGTGCGCCGAGCGCCGTACGCGGCTCCGCGGTCATCGAGTGCGCTACGCACACCGTGGTCGATGCGCCGTAGTACAGCCGCCCGACCGGATTCAGGTTGTCCTCCAGACGGTCGTTCGCGAACGGCTCCACGAGCAGGAAGGTCCCATCCGGCCTCAGCGCGGCGCGGATGTGCTTCGCAGCACCCAGCGGGTCCGGCATGTCGTGCAGCGCGTCGAAGATGGCGACCAGGTCGTAGCCGGTGCCCGGGAATCCGGCCGCACTCGCAACCTCGAACGACACCCGCGTTCCCAGGCCCGCCTCCGAGGCGCGCTTGCGCGCCTGTTCGATCGAAGGCCCGTGGTAGTCGAACCCGATCACGTCGGACTCTGGATAGGACTCCGCGATCAGGAGGGTCGACGCCCCGTGCCCGCAGCCGACATCCGCGACCTTGGCGCCGGCCCGGAGCCGCTCCTCGACGCCGTCCAGGGCCGGGATCCACGACGACAACAAGTTGGCCACGTAGCCCGGGCGGAAGAACCGTTCGGTGCCCTCGTACAGGCTGGTGTCGTGCTCGTGCCAGCCGAACCCACGTCCGGTGCGGATGGCCTCGGTGACCGCGTCGACGTTCCTCGCCACGGCTACCGGGATGTGGAACGCGGCCGCGGTCTGCATCCCGTCCGGCCACGCCAGCGCGAACTCCTGTTCCTCGGTGAGATGGAAGCGATCGGCCCGCGGGTCGTAGCTGACGTAGCCTCCGGCCGCCTGCCCGGACAACCACTCGCGTACATAGCGCTCCCCCGCCCCGGCGGCAGACGCGACCTCGGCAGGCGTCGCGGGCATGGTGGCCTGCAGCGCACGGTAGAGACCGAGCCGGTCTCCGATCACCGCACTGACCGCGTGGAATGCCCCACCTAAGTCGGTCACGAACTGTCCCAGCAGTTCATTCAGTTTTCCCTCGTCGATAGCCATCCTTGCTGTCCTCCCCTGGTCGATCGTCCAGCGAATCTGCGCCGGACCGCGTTCTTCCATTGCCGTCGCGACGCCAGTCGCGGTCAAGGGAGGCCGAAACACCGTAAGGATCAGGCAAGCGCCCGGTGACGGGTGGTGAGCCGACCATGCCGAGGTGCGACCATCGGACGGTCTGCCGTCCGTCCAGGCGACGACTCGTCTACTAGGCTCCCGGATGTGGTGACCGAAGGGGAGGTTCGACGGCTGGTGGGAATCGGGTTGCCGGGGTACGACGTCCGGCGGGTGGTGCGGCTGGGCGCGGGGCTGGACAACGTGGCGTTCGCGGTGAACGACGAACTCGTGGTCCGGATCGCCCGCGAGCCGGGCTCGGTCAGCCGGGAGGAGGCGCTGCTCGGCAGGGTCGGTGAGGTCAGCCCGTTGCCGGTTCCGGCACCGGTTTTCGCGCTCGCCGAGCACGACTGCCTGGCCTACCGGAAGCTCACGGGTACGCCGCTGATCGACATCCCGATCGCCGACCGGACGACGCACGCCGTGACGATCGGCGCCGAACTGGGTGCGTTCCTCGCCGTACTGCACAGGTCGGACCCTGGCCGATGGACCGGCCTGGTCGACCGCGACGAGGAACCATTGGCCGACTGGCGCGACGAGGCGGCCGAGCAGTACGCGGACGTCGGGCAGGCGTTGCCACCGGCCAACCACCGCGCGGTCGAAGAGTTCCTGCTCCGGCCGCTCCCCGACCCGGCGCCCGAGCTCGTCTTCTCCCACAACGACCTTGGCATCGAACACGTCCTCGTTGCCCCGGGCACCGAGAAGATCACCGGCGTCATCGACTGGTCGGACGCCGCCCGCTGCGACCCGGCCCGCGACTTCGGCCTGATCCTGCGTGACCTGGGACCGGCCGCCTTCGACGCGGCGCTCGACCGGTACCCGGCCGGGGACGAGCTCCGGGAGCGCGCGTGGTTCTACGCCCGCTGCTCCCTGCTCGAAGACCTCCGGTTCGGCCTCGAGACCGGCCGCACGCCGTACCTCGACAAGTCGCTCGCCGCCGTCGACTGGTTGTTCACCCCCAACTGAGCGACGGCGCCATCCTGGCGATCGGGCACGACCTGTTCTGGAACCGGGTCTTCACCACCGTGACCCCAAGTCTCGGCGATCTGCAGGGCACGCTGTCCGCGGGCGCCGAGGAGGCCTTCCTGCGTGGCGCGATGAGCATCGGCAGTCTCTTCACCGGCGCGGGCACCGGACTGGTGTGCGGACCGGTCGCCGCTGTCATCCATTTCCTTCGCGGCCGGACCGCCCGTCACTGAACGGCGAGACGCCGCCCACCAGAGCATCTATACGAGCCCTGCCGCTAACGAACGGCCGGGGCGGAGACCCGGCGGGACGGCGAAGATGCCGCTGCCGGTCGTCTGGAGGAAGCGGTTCAGGTCGTCGACGGTGGCGAGGACATGCTGCGCCGGGACGAACTGGCGGGCCGGATCCTGGGTGTACGTCAGGAACAACAGGCCGGCGTCGTACGAGTCGTGTCCCACATGACCATCACCATCACCATGCCCATGACGATGCCCATCACCATGCCCATCACCATGCCCATCACCATGCCCATGACCATGGCCGTGCCCGTGTCCCGCCGAGGCGTGCCCGTCCGCGCCGTGGCCCGGCGCCGCGTGGGGATCGAAGCCGCGGTCGTAGTTGTACGAGCGGCGGTACATCTCGAAGCGGTGCATCTGCCGGACGTGCGCCCTGGCCGGGATGGCCGGGCCACCCGTGGCGTCCTTCGCGTCGAGGTCGAGCGGCGTGGACGGGTCCGCACCGGCCGGCGCCGAGAGCGGTGACCCGTCGACCCGCCGCCCGATCGCCTGGTCCTGCTTGGCCACGGGGGTCAGCGACCAGTCCGGCAGGCGCAATCTGATGCGCCGGAACACCAGGTAGGTCCCACCGTGCATCCACGCCGGTTCGGCGGACTTGTCGACCCACACCAGTCGATCACGATCAGGGCCCGGCGCCGGATTCGCCGTACCGTCCTGCTGGCCCAGCAGGTTGCGTGGCGCGTGCCCGTTCGAGGGCCGGCTGATGAACCCCGTGTCCGACCAGCGCAGACGTGCCAGGCCGGGAGCCGTCGCGCGGACCTGCAGGAAGGCGTGACTCAGCACCTGCGGGTCGTCCGCGCACAACTGCACAATCAGGTCGCCGCCGCTGCGCACCTCGTCGAGCGCATCGTCTCCCGGGAACGACGGCAACGGGTCGAGCTTCGCCGGTCGCCGCGCGGCCAGGCCGAACCGGCGGTCGAAGAGCCCGGGCCCGAGCCCGACGGTCATCGTGAACCGGGCCGGATCGAGCCCGGACGCGATCGCCGAGTCGGCCGCCAGTCCGGCGGGTTGCTGCTTGCGCGCCGGAGCGGGCCGGCCCTCGCTCAACGCGGCACCGAGGGCTGTCCAGTCGTCCAGCAGCCGACGCAGACCGGCCCTGCCGGCGGTGACGTCGAAGGCCGCGAGGACGACGTTCGACTGCTGCTCGGTGACGATGCCTGCCTGGTGTTCGCCGTAGAACGGCACCACCGGGCTGGGCGGGGCGGCGTCCGCGGAATCGAGCTGCGTACCCGCGGCGACACCGACGGCCGCCGCGGTGGCCGCAGCGGCGCCGTGCGTGAGAACGGCGCGACGGGAGGGACGGACGGTAGGCGCGGAGAAGTCCGGATCGGATGACATGGACCTAACCTACAGGGTCCCTGTAGGTTACGGTCAGGTACTGCGCTCGACGGTCGCGCGCACGACCTTCGCGAGCAGCGCGGCCAGGATCTTCCGCTCGGCGGCGTCGAGCGGAAGCCAGTCGTCGGACATCGCGGCGACCGCCTCGTCGACGGCGGCCAGGGTCTGCCGCCCGTACTCGGTCAGCAGCAATCGCGCCGCCCGTCCGGCGCGAGTGGGGTCCCGGGGGGCGATGAACCCGCTGGTCTGCAGTGCTTTGATCGACGCCGTCATGGTCTGGACGGTGACGTTCGACCGGCGGGCCAGCGCGGAGTACGACAGGTCGGGCTCGACCGCGAGATGGGCCAGGATGCCGAGTCCCCGCAGGCCGATCCCGAACGCGGACAGCACCTCTTCGACGCGCACCCGCGCCGAACCGCCCGCCATCGCCAGCACGAACGTCAGGTTCCCCAGCATCGCGGGCGGCTGCGGGCGCCCCGGTACATCAGCCATGACCGCATCGTCGCACGCCCGGCCCGCGACCCGGCCCAGCGACCGGCCGATCCCTTGAAGTTGCCATTGGCAACAAATGTGAAGACCTCCGGATCGGCCGGCGACGGACTCGGCACCGCTGCCGGCCGCGTCGATCTTCCTCGACGTCCTGAACGTCGTCCTGTTCCTCCCGCAGATCTTGTCCGGCCGCGGCGAGAGCTGAGCTCAGCGGGGGAAGGTGCCGATGGGGAGGCCGAGGGCGACCTCCTCCTGGGCGTAGCGGAAGTACCGCGCGCGGCGTTCGAGCGCCTCGACCGCCGGGGCGAAGGTTTCGCCGTCCTTCGCGCGGTAGCCGTGCGGGATGCCGACCTCCAGCTCGACCGGCGCCGACCACGTCAGGTTGCGGAACCGGATGACCGGCGGCGGGACGAGCGCGCCGAGCGTCAGCCGGTACCACGGCTGGCCGGGCATGCAGAGCTGGGCGATGACCGGCCCTTCCCGGGCGAGCCGGCTCAGCTCCGACGCGTACGCCGGGCTGTCGCCGGCGCCGGCCGGGTAGAAGTACGCCGCCCACAGCCCGAAGTTCGACTTGGCGGCCTTGACGGCGTAGGGACCGAGCAGCGGATGAACGGACAGCGGCGGCTCGCAGACGAGTTCGGAACCGACCATCAGCGACGGTCCGCTGAGCTCGACCAGGAGCGGTCCGAGGTGCTGTTGAAGCACCGTTTCGGCGATCGCGAGCCAGACCTGGTTGATCAGGTACCGCTGCTCCGCCGCGGCGCGCCGCACGAAGGCGATCACGTCGTCGGTCAGCAGCCTGCCCATCGCCTCGCGGACGAACGTCACCGGCTCGTCGGAGGCGAACGCCGTGAAGACCACGAACGGGAAGAGCGCGTTGCAGATCAAGGAATCGCCGCCGGTCCGGTCGAGCAGCCAGCGGTACGGCCGGGCGTACAACTGCTCCAACGGACCATGCGTCATCACGAAGTCGTAGTCGGTGTGGGAGTACGCCTCAGGCCTGGTCGGTCCTTCCGGACGCTCGAGGTGCTCCTCGGCCATCACCCGCAACGGCCCCCGGATGTGGACGTCCCAGTAGCGGCACCAGGCTTCGACGAGCTCGTCGGCCGCGAACGGTACGGCGGTCGGATCGCGATGCGCGGCGACCCGCGCGGACTCGGCCAGCAGCGTGCCGTCGGCCTCGAGCGCGAGCAGCCGCTGCCATTCGTCGGCCACCAACCGCGTCAGGTAACCAGAGCCGAGCAACTGCCAGAAGTGCACGGTCTCGTGAATCAGCAGCCGGGGCAGGCGGTCGCCCCAGGCCGGGTCGTTCAGCCTGGCCCAGACGGGCAGGACCGGCTCCTCGACCCAGTCGGCCGGGGCGTCGGCATCGACGTGCACGATCCCGGTGAGGAAGTCGAACCGGCTGTTCACGTCAGCCGCCGGCAGCCGCCACCAGCACGTCGAACAACTGCTGGACCTCCACCGGATCCTTGCCCTGCAGGCTGTGGACCTGCGCCGGCCGGTTCGGCTCGCGCACGATCAGCGTGCCGTGCGGAACCCGCGCGACGTAGCTGATCGACGGCGGATCCGTCCCGAGATCCAGGATGACGCCCGACTCGGTGTTGCGTTCGTGCAACCGGACCAGCCGCGAGATCACCGCACCGGCCAGACCGACCAGCCCGATGACGACGAACTCGACGAAACCGCCGTCGGCCAGCGCCCGGTCGGGCCGGACCGCCGTCGGCTCGCTCACCTGCACGTCGCCGGCCTGCCGCAACTCCTGGACCGCTTCGCGGGGAACCAGCACCTGCACCCGAAGTTCGTTGTCCATTGGCCGCCCCTCCCTCGAGCAGATTCGCACAGCGGACGAGCCGCGTCCATGGACGGTGACGCGTATCTCGCCGAACCCGGCCGACCGGGTCACGGCGCGGCAAGGGCGAGCGCGATCTCGTTGCGTCCGATGGTCATCCGGCCCGGCTGTCTCGGCGACCCAGCGGGCCTCGGAACCCCAGGAAATGAGGGGAATTCACGTCCAAGGTTCCCGACCACGACCCTCGAAAGAACGGCGTAACCCCGACCCTGGTGAATCGTTGAGCACTCAGATTCACCGCCCGAATCGAACACGCTCTGCGGAGCGAGGAACTGTGAGGTGTTCCGCCATGCGCAATCCGCTCGTTGTGAGATCCCTGGCACTGCTGGCCGCGGGATCAGCCCTGATAGGCGCCTTCGGCGCAACTACCGGCGCACAGGCGCTGGTCGATCCGTCCCCGGCCGGCGTGGTAGCCGACAGCCGCGTCGCCTCGCTGGTCCGTCCTACCACCAGCCAGGTCGACGCCGTCGCGGCGATCCTTGCCGGTGCCGGTGCCGGCGCCCGCGTCACCTGGGATCCGCGCTACGGCACGCCCCGCACCATCAGACCGGATGTCGGCGAGGCACTGTCCGGACCACGGCCCGGCTCGGCCGTCGACGTCGCCAGGGCTTGGCTGACCGAGAACCGGGCGGTGCTCGGCCTCAGCGCTGCCGACATCGCCGCAATGGCCGTCCGCCGCGACCATTCGCTGCCCGGCACCGGGTCCAGGGTGGTCAACCTGACCCAGACGTTCGGCGGTATCCCCGCCGCACGCGGTGGTTCGGTCGGCGTTCTCGTCGCGGCTGACGGCCGGGTGCTGAGCTACACCGGCTCCACCAGCCGCAGCAACGCCCTGGTCGGCTCGTTCGACCTCTCCCCACAGGTCGCACTGACGAAGGTGGCCGCCGCACTGGCCCCGCAGGTGAAGTACGAACCGTCCCTCACCGGTGCGAGCCAGGCCGGCTACCAGGTCGTTGCCAGGGGCCCCTTCGCCGCGAACTCGTACCTGCGAAAGACCACCTTCGGCACCGCTGAAGGCGGCCGCGCGGCGTACCAGGTGCTCTTCGTCAAAGCTCAGGACGAGGCGTACGACGTGCTCGTGGACGCCAGGTCCGGCGAGGTGCTGTACCGGCGCAGCCTCGTCCAGCACGAAGGGCCGCTCGACCCCGAGGGAACCGTCTACCGCAACTACCCGGGCGCGCCCGCCGGTGGTACGCCGGAACGAGTGTCGTTCGGGCGGACGCCGGAGTCACCGAACGGCTGGGTGGACCCGCTCGGCCTGACCGGAACCGGCGTCACCACCTTCGGCAACAACGCCAACGCGCATGCGAACTGGTCGAACTTCATCGGCCCGATCGACCCCGGTCCACGCCCGGCCGATCCGCAGGGCAAGTTCAACTACGTGTTCACCGACCAGTGGGGCGAGCAGCAGTGCGCCGTCCCGTCGTACAGCCACGACATCGATCCGTCGGCGACCAACCTCTTCTACCACCACAACCGCATCCACGACGAGTACTACGACCTCGGATTCACGGAGTCGGCCGGGAACTTCCAGATCGACAACTTCGGCAAGGGCGGTCTGGGCGGTGACGCGATCCAGGGCCTGGCCCAGGCGGGCGCGGTGTCCGGCGGCGCCCCGACGTACACCGGGCGCGACAACGCCTACATGCTTACGCTGCCGGACGGCATCGCACCGTGGAGCGGAATGTTCCTCTGGGAACCGATCAACGACGCGTTCGAGGGCAAGTGCCGTGACGGCGACTTCGACGCCGGCGTCATCCAGCACGAGTACTCCCACGGTCTGTCGAACCGCTACGTCGGCACCGAGGACGGCGCGCTCGGCGGTCACCAGTCCGGCTCGATGGGTGAAGGCTGGGGTGACTGGTACGGCCTGGACTACCTGCACCGTGAAGGCCTGCAGACCACTTCCGAGCTCGGCGCGTACGCGACCGGCAACACGTTCCGGGCGATCCGGAACTGGCCGTACGACCAGAACCCGACGACTTTCGGCGACATCGGGTACGACCTGACCGGACCGGAGGTGCACGCCGACGGGGAGATCTGGACGGCGACCCTGTGGCAGCTGCGCAAGGCCCTGGTGGCGAAGTACGGGCAGGCACTCGGCTCGGAGATCGCCGCCCGCGCGGTCACCGACGCGATGCCGCTGTCCCCCAACGACCCGTCGATGCTGGACGTCCGCGACGCGATGATCGTTGCCTTGGACAACAGATACCACTCGCGGCCGGACGCCGGTGAGCTGATCGACCTCGTCTACACCGCTTTCGCGCAGCGGGGGATGGGTACGTCGGCGAGCAACCACACGACCGACGACGACCCCACCGGGGCGAACGACATCGACCCGGTGCCGGGTTTCGAGCACCGCAACCCGGCACTCAACGGCAGCCTCAACGGTGTCGTGCTGAACGCGTCGACAGGCAAGCCCGTGGCCGGTGCCAAGGTCATCCTCGGCATGTTCGAGGCGAAGGTCAGCCCGGCGGCGAAGACCGGACCGGCCGGCGCGTTCGCCGTACCTGCCGTCGCGGGGACCTATCCGGTCACGATCCAGGCGCCGGGCTTCGGAGCCCAGACCTTCACCGGCCTGCAGGTGAAGGCGGGAGGGACCACGGCGAAGAAGTTCGTGCTGGCGCCGAACCTCGCGTCGGCGGCGAACGGCGCGAGCATCGTCTCCACCACGAACCCGGACGGCGCCAAGCCGCTGATCGACGACACCGAGGGCACGACCTTCTCAGCCGCCGCCGGCACCGGGAACGCGGTGGTCAAGCTGGCCCAACCGGCCGCGATCTCGGCCGTACAGGTGTCGGCCTACACGTCGTCCCGGTTCGAGGCGCTCAAGTCGTTCACGCTGCAGACCAGCAACGACGGGGTGAACTGGACGACCGTCCCGGCGTTCGGCAAGAACGCGTTCTCGTACCAGGCTCCCCGGCCGGTGCTGCCGGACGTGCACTACAAGACGTTCACCCTCGCCAAGCCGGTCACCGCGTCGTACCTGCGGTTCTGGACCGACGAGGCGATGGGAGACACCAAGACGAACGTCCAGACCGGTGACCTGCAGGTCTTCTCCGGCACGGTGAAGCAGGTCGAGCCGCTGCCGCCCACGCCGCCGGACGCGCCGGTCACCGAGACCTTCACCATCAAGGCCGGCGAGCCCGCCAACGTCGTCGATCCCGGCGTGACGGGAACGGAGTTCGTCAATACCTGCATGGCTCCGCCGGCCAGCCAGGACGTCGACGGCCATGTGACCACCCTCTCCGGCGAGTCCGGTGACGGCGCCCATGCCATCTCGGTCAAGGGCTCAGGTATCGGCACCTGGGACCTGGACGTCTACTTCTACAGCTCGTCCTGCCAGCTCCTCGGCCAGGTCGCCACCGCGGCGCCCGACGAGACCGGTGTCATACCCTCCAACGCCAAGTACGTCGTCACCCACCTGTACCTCGGCGCCGCCTTGCCAGTAACCCTGACCATCACCGACACCCAGTAGGTCGGACCGGACGGCGGCGCGGGCGAACAACCCGCGCCGCCGACCGGATCGCTCGTCCGAACCGGCGGCGACGTCCGAGCGCGTCCTCCTCGACCAGCAGCACCCGCGCCACCCGACGAGCGTACTCACGACGGTGCACGCAAGCCGGTGCTGCGGAGCTCCAGGTCCGCGAGTCTGGTGATGACCTCGGTGTCGCCGTCGCGCCAGGCGCCGACCGGGTCGTCGGAGATCGTCGCCAGCCGGTGCATCGGCTGGCTCGCCATCGCCCGGAGCGCGAACAGGTCCAGATCCGCGGCGCTGTCGATGAACTTCTGCGCCGCCGTCGCCCGCCGGGAGAACCGGATCCGCCGCGGCAGCCAGATCAGCATCGCGAACAACACCGGCAGCCCGATCGTCACCCCCGCCAGCACGTACGCCAACTGCTCGACCGCGTGCGCCTGGTCCCGGCCGGCCTGTGCCATCCGTCCGGCCGCCGCCGCGGCGCCGTCGACCGGCGACCGCAACTCGTCCCCGAGCGCGGGCACCTTACCGATCGGCTCGGACAACTTCCGCAGGTCGTTCGCCAGCCCGTCGCCCGCCTCGGCCGTCTTGCGTCCCGGCGCACCCAGCGCGTTGGTGATCCGGAACACCAACCGCCCGAGCTCCACGCACAGCCAGATCCAGCCGGCCAGCATCAGATCGCCGACCAACTGCCCGAACCGCTGGCCGCCCACGTCCGAATAGAGCTTCACGAAACAGATCTCCTCTGCGGCTCGGCTGATGACGGGATTCTCGACCAGTTCCCATCGGTACGTTTCCCTAATGACATCCGAACGGTCGCTGGCGCGGGGAGTGGATCCCTGACACGTTTCGGGTTCTGAGAGGCCTCTGGTAAGACCGGGACGCTGGCCTGTGGCGGCGGCCGTTCACCAACCCACCACCAG
>NZ_SMKR01000046.1 GCF_004348725.1 Kribbella turkmenica | reverse complement strand
CGATGCCGTCCTTGCCGGGACGCGGCTCGAAACCGTGGGCGGCCAGGATCTGGGTCAGCGAGCTCCCGCTCGCCGTCCGGCCCAGCGACTCGCCGTACTCCCGGGCCCGGCGGTTCACCGCCTCCCGCGGCGAGCCGCCACTCGCCTCGGCGTCCGCGACCGCCGCGGCCAGCAGGCGGCCGGCGACGGCGTACTGACGCTCGGGCAGGGTGAGGTCGATCTCGCGCTCCGACCGGTGGTAAAGCTTGGCCGGTCGCCCGGCGCCGGGTCCCGTGCGCCCGGTCCGGCGTTCGTAGCAGGTCGCCAGCAGGCCTTCCTCGGTCAGCTTCTCCAGGTGGAACGCGGCAGTGTTGCGCGGGATGCCGACGGCAGCCGCTGCCTCGTCGCGGCCCACGGGAGCCGGCTGAGTGACGACGTACTCATAGAGGCGGCGCCGGGTCGGTTCCTCCAGTACGGCGACCGCCTGAACCTGAGCGTCCCAGGACGTGTCCACGGACTGATTCTATCGCCAACATCGGTTGATGAAACAGTTATGATGGCACCTCGTTGAGCAATCAGGGAGAGTAGATGGCGATTTCGGCTGATCTCGAGTCCGTCCCCCTCCGCATCGTCGCCGGCCGGGCGGAGATCGACCTGCCCGCGGCCCAGCGCGCGGTCGCCGATCTGCTCGAGGCGCTCGGGCGGGACCCGCACAGTCCCCACCTGGCCGACACTCCCCGACGGGTGGCGAACGCCTACGCCGAGATGCTGACGCCGCGCGAGTTCGAGCTGACGACGTTCCCGAACGACGAGGGGTACGACGAGCTCGTGCTGGCCAAGGACATCCCGGTGCAGTCGTTGTGCGAGCACCACCTGCTGCCGTTCACCGGCGTCGCGCACGTCGGCTACCTGCCGGGTGAGCGGATCCTCGGGCTGTCGAAACTCGCCCGCGTGGTCGAACTGTTCGCCCGCGACCTCCAGGTGCAGGAGCGGCTGACCAAACAGGTCGCCGACTGGCTGCAGGACCACCTCGCGCCGAAGGGCGTCGGTGTGGTGATCGAGGCCGAGCACCAGTGCATGTCGCTGCGCGGCGTCCGGGCCACCGGTTCCCGCACGGTGACGTCGTCGCTGCACGGCATTCTCCGGGAGAACCTCAGCTCCCGGCAGGAGTTCTTCGCCCTGACCGGCCTGACCCCGTAGGTCAGGCGGTCGCCACCGCCGGCGGGTGGTGGTGGGTGTGGCGTCCGGTGGCGAGGATGTGCGCGACCTCGCCGGGCAGCAGGTCGGTGCCGGGGACCGGCTCCATCTCACTGACGTCGAGCCAGCGGACGACGGTGGCGCCGCAGTGGCCGTGGACGGCGAGGATGGAGTCGAGATCCGGCCAGACGGCCGTCGACGGGTTCGGTCCGTGCCAGCGCAGCGCGACCGAGCCGTCGGTGAAGACGCACCCTTCCGCGACGATGCCGGTTCCGGAGACTCCGCTGATGTCGGTGTAGCGCACGAGCTCGAAGGTCTGGGGTTTCACCGGCGGACCTCGCCGGGATGGCCTTCGGTGGTGCAGGGACAGGTGGAACTGGGTTGGCCTGAGGGTGCTGCCATGGTCCTTTCCCCGTGGTCGGCGTGGGTGGGCGCTCGCCACAAACCGGGGACAATACGGACTGTCAGCGGGGAAGGACGGTCTGTAGCGACTCATCTTCTGCAAAACAAGCTAGAACCAATCCCGGCAACACGCCAGACCTCTGTCAGCGTGTCTCGGCCTTCGGAAATCCCGGTCGCGGCAACTCCTGACATGGCGGGGGTTCACTACCTGTCCGGTGGCCGCCGGCCGTGATCGAATACGGAAGTGTTCCTCACGCTTGCCACCGACCTTGCCGGAGTCGAGGCACCTGCCAGCGATCTCGGTTTCCTGCTGCACAAGAACCCGGCGCGACCGCAGGGCATCGAGGTCACCGGTGGCACGGCGCACGTCTTCTACCCGGAGGCGACCGGCGAACGCTGCACGGCGGCGGTGCTGCTGGAGATCGACCCGATCGCGCTGGTCCGGTCCGGTCGTGGGAAGGCGCCGGAAGGATTCACTCTCGGGCAGTACGTGAACGACCGTCCATACGCCGCCTCGAGCCTGCTCGCGGTCGCCCTCGGGAAGCTGTTCCGGACCGCGATGAATGGGCGCTGCGACGCGCGTCCCGAGCTGGCCGCGCGCCCGATCCCGCTCGAGATCCACGTCCCGGCGCTGCCGTGCCCCGGCGGCGCCGAGCTGGCCGCGCGGATGTTCGGTCCGCTCGGCTGGACCGTCGACGCCCGGCCGGTGCCGCTCGACCCGCAGCTCCCGGCCTGGGGTGACTCGCGGTACGTCGACCTGCGGCTGACCGGCGTACTCCGGCTGGCCGATGCGCTCAACCACCTGTACGTGATGCTGCCGGTGCTGGACGACGCCAAGCACTACTGGGTCGGTCCCGACGAGGTCGACAAGTTGGTGCGCGCCGGATCGGGCTGGCTGGGTGCGCATCCGGAGAAGGACCTGATCTCCCGGCGGTACCTGGCGCATCGGCGCTACCTCGCCGACACCGCCCTCGAGCGCCTCGCCGAGGCCGACGGGCTGACGGAGCCGGAGGCGGTGCCGGACGACGCGGAGGGACCGGTCTCGCTGGCGGTCGAGCGTCGTACGACGGTCGCCGCCGTACTGAAGGAGCTCGGAGCCCGGCGGATCGCGGATCTCGGGTGTGGTGAGGGCGCGCTCGTCGGGGAGCTGCTGAAGGATCCGATGGTCGCGGAACTGTTCGCCACGGACGTGTCGGCGCGGGCGCTGATCAGTGCGAAGCGGCGGCTGCACTACGACGACCTGCCCGACCGGCAGCGCGAGCGGCTGCGGTTCCTGCAGTCGTCGGTGACGTACGCCGACCACCGCCTGGCCGGCCTGGACGCCGCCGTCTTGATGGAGGTGATCGAGCACGTCGACCCACCTCGCCTGCCCGCCCTGGCGAAGGCGGTCTTCCAGGCCGCCCACCCTGCCGCCGTCGTCGTCACCACCCCGAACAGCGAGTACAACGTGCGCTTCGACACGCTCCCGGCGGGCACCTTCCGCCACCCGGACCACCGCTTCGAGTGGACCCGCGACGAATTCACGTCCTGGGCGACGGGAGTGGCTGACGCTTTCGGCTATTCGGTGGAGTTCCGTCCGGTCGGCCCGGTCGATCCGGAGGTCGGCGCGCCGACCCAGCTCGCTGTCTTCACGGTCCGGGAGAACTGATGGCGACGCTGCGGATCCCGGCCCTGTGCCTCGTCGTGCTCGTGGGTGCGAGCGGGTCGGGGAAGTCGACGTTCGGGCGGAAGCACTTCCGGCCGACGGAAGTGATGTCGAGTGACTTCTGTCGGGGTCTGGTCTCGGACGAAGAGAACGACCAGGCGGCGTCGAAGGACGCGTTCGAGGTGTTGCACTTCATCGCTGGGAAGCGGCTCGCGGCCGGGCGGCTGACGGTGATCGACGCGACCAACGTGCAACCGGAGGCGCGCAAGGAACTGGTCGCGCTCGCCCGCGAGCACGACGTACTGCCGGTGGCGATCGTCCTGGACCCGCCCGAGCGGGTGTACGTCGAGCGCAACGAGCAGCGACCGGACCGGCAGTTCGGGTCGAAGGTGATCGCCCGGCAACGGTCACAGCTCAAGCGCGGACTGCGCAGCCTCAAGCGCGAGGGTTTCCGCACCGTGCACGTGCTCGACACCGTCGAGGAGATCGATGCCGTCAGCATCGAACGCACCAGGCTGTTCAACGATCTGACCGACCGGACCGGGCCGTTCGACATCGTCGGTGACATCCACGGTTGCCGGGCCGAGCTGGAGGAGCTGCTCACGCGACTCGGCTACGCGATTACTCGCGACGACGCCGGCCGCGCGATCGACGCCGTACACCCGGACCGGCAGGCGGTGTTCGTCGGTGACCTTGTCGACCGCGGCCCGGACACTCCCGGCGTACTGCGGCTCGTCATGGGAATGGTTGCCAACGGCCACGCTTACTGCGTCCCCGGCAACCACGAGGACAAGTTGCTCAGGGCACTGAGAGGCCGCACCGTCACGATCAGCCACGGCCTGGAGACCACCTTCGAGCAGCTCGCGGACGAGCCGGCGGAGTTCCGCGAGGCGGTGGCGACGTTCATCGACGGCCTGATCTCGCACTACGTGTTCGACCGCGGCCGGCTGGTGGTGTCGCACGCCGGCCTGGTCGAGCGGATGCACGGCCGTACGTCCGGCCGGGTCCGCTCCTTCTGCCTGTACGGCGAGACGACCGGTGAGACCGACGAGTTCGGCCTGCCGGTCCGCTACCCGTGGGCGAACGAGTATCGCGGCCGGGCGATGGTCGTCTACGGTCACACGCCGACGCCCGAGCCGGAGTGGATCAACAACACGATCTGCCTCGACACCGGCTGCGTGTTCGGCGGAGCGCTGACCGCTCTGCGCTATCCGGAGCGCGAGCTGGTCTCGGTGCCGGCGGCCGAGGAGTACTACGCACCGGCCAAGCCGTTGCACATGGCCAGCGCCCCGGCGCGCGAACCCGACGTTCTCGAGCTGACCGACGTCACCGGCCGCCGAGTGATCGAGACCGCGACGCACGGCCGGCTCAGCATCCGGGCGGAGCAGGCGGGTGCGGCGCTGGAGGTGATGAGCCGGTTCGCGATCGACCCACGGTTCCTGCTGTACCTGCCGCCGACGATGAGCCCGGTCGCCACCTCGCCGGAGCCGGGGCTGCTGGAGCACCCGCTGCAAGCGTTCGAGGCCTACCGCGCGCAAGGCGTCACCGAGCTCGTGTGCGAGGAGAAGCACATGGGCTCGCGCGCTGTCATCCTGCTGACGCTCGACGACGACGTCGCAGAGAAACGTTTCGGCCTGGCCGGGCGCGGCGCGATCCACACCCGGACCGGACGGTCGTTCTTCGAGGGATCGCTCACGGACGAGCTCCTGCTCCGGCTGCGGACGGTCGTCGCCGAGGCGGGGATCTTCGACGAGCTCGACACCGCGTGGCTCCTGCTCGACGCCGAGCTGCTGCCGTGGAGCGCCAAGGCCGAGGACCTGCTCCGGAACCAGTACGCCGCGGTCGCCGCCGCCGCCCGTACGTCGTTGCCAGCGGCAACCGCAGCTCTGGAGTCCGCACTCGCGTCCGGGCTGGACGTCGGCGATCACCTGGCCCGGCTCCGGCGCCGGACGACGAACGCCGATCGGTTCACCGAGGCGTACCGGCGCTACTGCTGGCCGACGGCCGGGCTGGACGGCGTCCGGCTGGCGCCGTTCCAGGTGCTGGCGTCCGAAGGGACGACGTACCAGGACCGGCCGCACGTCTGGCACCTCGGGATCGCGGACCGGCTGGTCGCTGCGGATCCGTCGTTGGTCACGCCGACGCGGCGGCTCTTCGTCGATGCGGACAACTGGGAGGCCGGGGTCGGCTGGTGGCAGGAGGTCACGGGCGCCGGCGGCGAGGGGATGGTGGTCAAGCCGGCCGCCAACCTGACGCGGACCGCGAAGGGACTGGCGCAGCCGGGGCTGAAGGTGCGCGGACAGGAGTACCTGCGGCTCATCTATGGTCCGGACTACACCGAGCCGGCCAACTTCGCGCGCCTGCGCGACCGCAACCTCGGTCACAAACGCTCGCTGGCCCTGCGCGAGTACGCCCTCGGCCTCGAAGCCCTCGACCGCGCCGCCCGCGGCGAACCCCTCTGGCGCATCCA
Organism: Kribbella turkmenica; assembly: GCF_004348725.1. Taxonomy (GTDB): domain Bacteria; phylum Actinomycetota; class Actinomycetes; order Propionibacteriales; family Kribbellaceae; genus Kribbella; species Kribbella turkmenica. Next base: position 38,261 of record NZ_SMKR01000046.1, on the reverse strand, counting down.
CGAGTGCGTCTTCGCCGTCCTCGCCCTCGAGTCCGAACCGGTCGACCCCCGGCTGTAGGTCGGTCCCGGGAAGGTAAGGATCGACGGGACACGGCGTCCGGTGCGGTTGGCAGGATGAGGCAGTGCAGTGGACCGCGAAGGAGACGCGACGATGATCAGCTACACCATTCCGGGGATGCACGTCCGGGAGCACGAGGTCGACGTACCGCTGGACTGGTCGGCTCCCGGCGAGACGATCACCGTCTTCGCGCGGGAGCTCGTCGACCCGGTCCGGCGCGACGAGGACCTGCCGCTGTTGCTGTTCCTGCAGGGTGGTCCGGGCGGCAAGGGCCCCCGGCCGACCGACGTGTCGGGGTGGATCAAGCAGGCGCTGAAGACCTATCGGTTGATCCTGCTCGACCAGCGGGGCACCGGGCGCAGTACGCCGATCTCCGGCCGGCGGATGGCGTCGTTCGCGACCGCCGAGGCCGGCGCCGACTACCTGGCCTGTTTCCGGGCGGACTCGATCGTCCGCGACGCCGAGCACCTGCGCACGACGGTCTTCGGCGGCGTCAGGTGGTCGACGCTGGGCCAGAGCTACGGCGGGTTCCTCACCTTGTCGTATCTCTCGCAGGCGCCGGAGGGACTGACCGCGTGCTACGTGACCGGCGGGCTGGCCTCGATCGACCCGTCGGCGGCCGAGGTGTACCGCCGTACGTATCCGCGGGTGGCCGCGAAGAATCGCGAGTTCTACCGGCGGTACCCGCACCACGTCGAGCGAGTGGGCGCGATCGCGGACCGGCTCGCGGCCGGCGACGTCCGGCTGCCGGACGGTGATCGGCTGACCGTACGGCGGTTCCAGTCACTCGGGATCGACTTCGGGATGAAGCCCGGGTACGAGCGGATGCACTGGCTGGTGGACGAGGCGTTCGACGGGGACGAGTTGTCGGACACGTTCCTTGCGCAGGTGCTGGACCGGTCGTCGTACGCCGGCGGGCCGTTGTTCGCGGCGTTGCAGGAATGCATCTACGGCTCCGGTGGCGGCTGGGCCGCCGAGGCCGAACGGGCTCTGCACCCGGAGTTCGCGGAGGACGCCCGGCCGCTGCTGTTCACCGGCGAGATGATGTACCCCTGGATGTTCGCGGAGATCCGGATCCTGCGCCCGTTCCAGGCGGCGGTCGAGGAGCTCGCGTCCCGGCCGGCGTGGTCGCCGTTGTACGACCTGGACCGGCTGGCGGCGAACGACGTACCGGTCGCCGCGGCGGTCTACTACGACGACATGTACGTCGACTCCGCGCTGCAACTCGACACCGCCGCCCGCGTCGGCAACCTGCAGGCCTGGGTGACGAACGAGTACGAGCACGACGGCCTCTCCGCGGAGCGGGTCTTCGACCGCCTGACCGAACTGGTCCGCTCGGTCGGCGGCGGCGTACCCGCCCGCTGACCACTGGCAGGTTGCGGCCAGTCAACGCTCAGCCACCGCTCGACGCGGGAGGCTGCTGGGTATGAGACACGCTCGGTGGTCGGCAGGTGTCCTCGCGGTGTGGCTCCTGGCGGGGTGCGGCGGTCAGGAGCCCTCACAGGCCGGACCGGTAGCGTCGTCCACGCCCACGCCGTCGCCAACCCCGACGCCGACTTCGACTCCGACACCGACACTGACACTGACACCGACTCCGACACCGACACCGACTCGGTCGCCGACGAAGCCACCGGTGCCGGCGGCGGACTGCACGGGGTCGTTCAAGGACGGTCGCTTCACGCTGTCCGGTCGCAGCATCTTCATCACCGGCCAGGCCTTCAGCTGCTCCGGTGGGCAGACGATCGCCTACGAGCGGCTGAGGTCCGCGGTGCGCTTTCGCCACGGCGCGAAGAGCGTGACGCTCGGCGCCCGCGAGTCGGCGAAGCTCGGCGGCTACCGGATCAGGGTCGGCCTCGCCAACAGCAAGCAGGCGACCTTCGCCGTCGACGTCCTGTGAGAACTCAGCCCAGATTGAGAGCGGTCGCCGCCGCGGCGGCGGCCGGGGTGCCGTACGCGGTGGCGAGCCGCTTCAGGAACGAGGGACGGTCGAGGGTGTACTCCTGGGTGCCGACGGTCTCGAGGACGGTCGTGGCCAGCGTGCACCCGACCTGTGCGGCGGCCTCGTGGTCGAGGCCGGCGGCGCGGCCGGTGAGATAGCCGGCCCGGAACGCGTCACCGCCACCGGTCGGATCGACCAGGTTCGGGGCCGGAACGGCGGGGACCTTGGCCAGGATGCCGCCGGTGTTCTCGATCACCACCCCGTCACCGCCGTGCGTGGTCACCCGGACACCGACCCGCTCGAGGATCTCGTCGTGGCTCCAGCCGGTCTTCTGCACCATCAGGCCGGCCTCGTACTCGTTGCTGAACAGGTACTCCGCCCCGTCCACGAGCCGCTTGATGTCCGCACCCTCCATCCGGGCCAGCTGCTGCGACGGGTCCGCGGCCACCGCGATCCCGTTCGCCTTCGCCAGCTCGGTGTGCTTGAGCATGCCGTCAGGGTCGTCCGCGCCGATCAGCACCAGGTCGATCCCGCCGGTCGCGGCGTGGATCGCCCCGAGATCGAGCTCCCGGGCCTCGGCCATCGCGCCGGTGTAGAACGAGGCGATCTGGTTCGCGTCCAGGTCCGTCGTACAGGTGAACCGGGCCGTGTGGACGTTCTCGCAGACGCGGACGTGGGACACGTCCACGCCGGCCTCGGTGAGCGCGGCGCCGTACTCGGCGAAGTCGGCACCGACCGAGCCGACCAGCAGCGACGGCTGGCCGAGCTGGGCCATGCCGTAACAGATGTTCGCGCCGACGCCGCCGCGGTGGACGACCAGCTCGTCCACCAGGAACGACAGGGAGACCTTGTGCATCTGCTCCTCGAGGAACTGGTCCTTGAACCGGCCCGGGAACGTCATCAGGATGTCGGTCGCGATCGAACCGGCGACGGCGATGCGCATGCGGGGTGCTCCTCGGTGGGGTGGGTGCGTGGCCTTCGGGCAACCCATAGAGACTACAGGCGACCGATCTAATACACAGAAGGCGGGAATTTCGATGGGGAATCAGGTACTCGTCACCGACGAGCTGCACGACTACATGGTCGGGCACGGCATGCCGCTGGACGAGATCGCCGCCGAGCTGGTGGCCGAGACCCGGCAGCTCGGCGACATTTCCCGGATGCTGACCACGGCCGACCAGGCGGCGCTGCTGACCACGCTCACGCGGCTGATCTCCGCGCGCCGCGCGGTCGAGATCGGCACCTTCACCGGGTTCTCCGCGCTGGCGATCGCCCGCGGACTGCCGGACGACGGGCAGCTGATCTGCCTCGACGCGAGCCAGGAGTGGACCTCGATCGGGCAGCGGTACTGGGAGCGCGCCGGGGTCTCGTCGAAGATCGAGCTGCGGATCGGCGACGGGCACGAGCTCGCGGCCGCGCTCGACGGCTCGTTCGACCTGGCGTTCGTCGACGCCGACAAGCCGGGCTACATCGACTACTTCGAGCGGCTGGTGCAGGTGATCCGGCCGAACGGGCTGATGCTGTTCGACAACACCCTGGCCGGCGGCCGCGTGGTCGGTGAGCACTCCGACGACCCGGTCGACCGCAAGGAGTTCAACGCGCACATCGCCAAGGACGACCGGGTCGACGTCGTGATCCTCGGGATCGGCGACGGGCTCACCCTGGTCCGCAGGAAGTGAGCGCGCCGCGGCTCGCGGTGAAGGAGCTGCAGCACAAGTACGGCGACCGGCCGGTGATCGAGGGGTTGACGTTCACCCTGGCCGCCGGTGAGGCGATCGCGCTGGTCGGCCCGAACGGCGCAGGCAAGACGACCGTGCTCAAATGCATCGTCGGCTCGGCCGAACCGGCGGCCGGCACGATCCTGCTCGACGGCCAGGCGATCGACGAGCGCGCGGACGCCGTCCGCCGCGACGTCGCCACGCTGCTCGACGACCTGGACTTCTTCCCCGACCTGACCGCGGCCGAACACCTCGACCTGCTCGCGCGGGCCCACGGCAACGCCTCGCCCGAGGACCTCGTCGACACCACTCTCGACGACATCGGGCTGCTGCCGGCCGCCGACCAGTTGCCGGGATCGCTGTCCTCGGGTCAGCGCCGTCGCCTCGCGCTGGCGACGGCGCTGGTCCGCCCGCGCACGCTGATGGTCCTCGACGAGCCGGAAGCCCGCCTGGACACCGACGGCGTGCAGTGGCTGTCCGACCGCCTGATCGCGGAGAAGAAGTCCGGTACGTCGATCCTCTTCGCCAGCCACGACCCCACCCTGGTAGAAGCCGTCGCCGACACCGTCGTAACCCTCACCCCGCTGCCATGACGTCGACCGACGGCCCGGTTGTCTTCGATCCGGTTGACTTCGGTGTGATCCCGTCGTCGCGGTCGCTGCGCCGATGGATGCGCACCACCCGCCGTCGGCACGCGGACCGGTCGTTCTGGCAGGTCTTCGAGGACGTCTACCTGGTTCTCTTCACGCTCGCGATGGCCGGTGCCTCCGGCGGCAACGTGCTCCGCCAACTGAACGAGAACGCCGCCCGGTGCACGTCGTGGTCGTGCATGCAGCTGTCGTCCCACCTGCCCTTCATCCTCGTTCCGTTGCTGGTGGCAACGACGTTGCGGATGCTGCTGAGCGTCGGGCCGGTGTCCGCGTCCCGGGCGGCCGGGTTCTGGTTGCTGGCCACTCCGGTCGACCGGCGGTCGCTGCTCCGACCGGCGTACCGGACGATGATCGCCATTGTGGCCGCGACCAGCCTGCTGGTCTCGGTGATCGCCTGGACGCTGCTCGGGTGGCCGATGCTCGGGATCGGAGAGGCGTCGCTGGTCACGGCCTCCCTGCTGGTCTGTGTCGCGTGTGTGACAGTGTGGGCCCAGCAGTCCGCGGTGCGCACCCGATGGACACTGCGAGTCGCCGACGTCCTGCTGATCGTCGCCGCGATCCCGGCGGTGTGGCTGGCCACCCGCTCCGAGCCTGAATCCGAGGCGCACCTCGCGAACGTCGTGATCGCCGAATGGACCGCGGTCGAGCCGGACACCCTGCTCATTCCGGAGCGGACGCGCCTGCTGCTCATCGGGCCGGCGTGCCTGGCCGCCGTCTCGGCGATCGTGCTGGTCACGGCGCGCACGCTGCCCAAGCTGAGCCGGACGACCGTGATCGCCGGGGGAGACTTGCTGGCCGGCCTGGCCGGGGCCGCGAGCAGTTTGGACATCAGCCTGCTCGCCGACGTGGTCGCGGGCCGGCACTGGCGGTTGAAGGGGCGTGCCCGGTCCCGGCGGGGTCGGGGCTCGCGGGGCGCCGCGCTGGTGCACCGGGAGTTCCTGCGGATCCTGCGGTGGCCGCGGCGGTTGATCCTCGGGTTCGCGCTGCTGGTCGTCCCGTACGCCATCGCCGGCGCCGGCTTCCAGGTGCTCGTGCCGGTCGCGGCCGGGATCGCCGGGTTCATCGCCGTACGGCCGTTGATGGACGGGCTCCGGTCAGTCTGCCGGTCAACCGGCCTGGTACGCGCCCTCGGCATGGATCTGCGGGAGCTCCGGGTCGTCATGGCGGTCGTGCCCGCCGGATTCACCGCGCTCTGGTGTGCCCTCGCTCTGCCGTCGCTGGCCGACGGCGCGAGCACTTTTGCCGTTGCCGCCGGCATCATCACCGGCACCGTCCGGCAGGCGTCCGCCCGGCCACCGTCGTACGCGGGCCCGCTGGTCGCCTCACCGATGGGCGCGATCCCACCCGGCCTGTTCTCCCAGCCCATCCGCGGCTTCGACCTGCTCCTGCTGTGCCTCCTCCCGGTCCTCCTCGGCCTCGACGCCCTCTGGGTCCTGGTGATCCCGTCCGTCGTCCTCGCGGTGATGTTCGCCGTCCGCCCGAAGCAGGACTGACCATGGGATGGCCCCAGGATGGAATGGCAACCGCCAGAAATGATCAGCTGAGTACAGATTTTGTCCGGAGATAGGGAAGAAAATCTATAGACTGGTGTAGATCCCTACATGACGGTGAGGGAATTCCGCAGCAACCTTACGGCGTCTCGTTCGTGAGCCGCAGCGAGGCGAAGCGCCTGCTAGCCGGGATGGACGTTTTCAGCGAGGTCGAGGTCGACTTCACGGGGATCGACAGTGTCGGCCAGGCATTCGTCGACGAGATGTTACGGGTCTGGCCGCAACTCCACCCGGGCACTGCGATCATCCCGACGAAGTTGAACGAGGCAGTGGAGTTCAGGGTTCGGCGAGGGCTGGGACGGCAATAGAGCCCACCGTTGACCGCATCATGGCCTGATGCGCTAGCGCTCGTGCGCGAGCCATTTGCGCTCGATCTCGCGGGGCAGGTCGACGTCGTACCGGCGGGCGAGCAGGAGGAGTTGGCAGAAGACGTCGGCGAACTCCTGGTGGAAGGTGTCGCGGATCTGGTCGGGGGACTGGCCCTTGGCGCGGGCGCGGCCGGTGTGCTGCAGGCAGGCCTGGGTCAACTCGCCCATTTCCTCCTGCAACTTGAGCAGGAACCAGTCCGGATCCGCTCGAACCCCAGCGCCTCCCCGTACCGCACCGACAACTTCTCCAGCCGCTCGGACAGTTCCGCGATCTCCATCCGCCTACCCAACCAGCCTCCGCCGACACAGAATCAGTGGGTGGATGCGGTGGCGTGGTTGCTGGAGTCCGACGAGCCGGCGGTGCGGGGGATGGCTCGGCGGGATCTGCTCGGTGAGCCGCACGGCGAGGACGTGTTGGCCGGAGCGATCGTGCAGGCGCTGCTGACCGACGCCTGTGCGGACAAGCGGGCTTACCGGAAGTGGACCGGCGCGCACTGGCGGATCGTCGCGCTGGCCGAGTTGGAGGCGCCGGCGGGAGAGCCACGGGCGGTCGGGGCTGCGGAGTACGACCTGGAGGAGGTCATGCGGTCCCTCAAGTACGGCGTGAGCGTCGTCGACGGCCTGGTACGCCGGTGTGGGTCGATCGAGGGGAACACGCTCGCGGCGTGCAGCCGGCTGGGGATGGCCGGTGATTCACGGGTGCGGCAGTTGGCGGAGGGGCTGCTGGAGTGGCAGTGGCCGGATGGCGGTTGGAACTGCGACCGCACTGCGTCCGGCCGGCGTTCGTCGTTTCACGAAACACATGCGGCTGCGTGGGGCCTGCACGAGTACCACGAAGCGATCGGTGACACCGCTGCTCGAGACGCCGCCGTACGGGCCGGGGAGTTGTTCCTGGAGCACCGGGTGTTCCGGAGTCTGTCGACGGGCGAGCCGATCAACAAGAGATGGTTGCGGCCGAGCTACCCGCCGTACTGGCACTACGACATCCTGCAGGCGCTGCTCGTGCTGTCACGGCTCGGTCTGGTGCAGGACGAGCGAGCCGGGGACGCGCTCGACGAGTTGGAGCGGCGGCGCCGGCCGGACGGCCGATGGCATGCGGGACAGCAGTGGTGGAACCCGCCGGGCAGCGACCGGATGCCGGAGGCCGTCGACTGGGGTCGGAACGGACCCAACGAGATGATCACCCTCAACGCCCTGCGGGTGCTCAAGGCCGCAGGGCGCTGACGGGCGTTCTACTGCTGCGGAGCGGGGTTGGGCTCCGGATCGGCGCCTGATTCCGGCTGACCGGCAGCGACCGGGGCGGTGTCGGCCGGCGCGCTCCCGTCCGCGTCGGGCTCGGCGTCCGGTGCGGACTCCTCGGGAGCGGTGTCCGGCGCGGCTTCAGCAGTGGTGGCGACGGTCGGCATCGGGTCCGGGTCCGGGAGGAGGAGGTAGGGCTCGGTTTCCGGGTCGGGCTCCGAGCCGGGCTCCGGAGTGGGCTTCGGATCGAAGTCGTCGGGCGCCATCGCCCAGACCGCGACCGCGGCTCGCTGGGCGTCGGCGGCGTCCGTCTGCGCCTCGTACTTCTTGATGTCGAGCGCGTACGCCTGCACCACGGCGGACAGGTCCCGGCGCAGCGCCTTGTGCACCCAGAGCGCGTAGGCCTGGCTGCGGGCCTCGATGAAGTTCTTCAGTTCCTGCATCTGGGCGGGAGTCATGACGTCCTCCGAAGTGGGGGTGAAGTCGCCGCGAGCGATCGCGGCCCGGGCGGCGGGGCCGGGACAGTCGGTGCCGTCCGGGCGGACCGCGGAGTGCGGCCGGATCGCCGTACCCCGGGGGAAGATTCTGCGGAAGTCGGCGATCACCCCGCGGGTGGTCGCCTTCATCGCGGCGGTCGGCTGCTCGCCGGTGACGAGCACCAGCAGGATCGCGCCGTACCGCTCGTTGAGGTCGGCGTTGCCGTTGGCGCCGGACTGCACCCGGAGACCGCGCAGCGCCCAGGCCCGGCCGGCCTGGTCGACGGCGACCTGGTACGCGATATCCGACCAGCCGCGGTCGTCCATGTGGAACTTCTGCCAGCCGCGCAGCGCCGACGCGACCGCGGCCTGGCTGTGGATGCCGGTCGTCGTCCCGGTCCCGGGCCAGTGGATCACCGCGCCCTGCACCCTGGACGGGGTCAGCGTGCCCGGCCCGCCGTTCGGCGGTCGCGCCCTCCAGGCCGACCGCGGCAGATATCTGACCATTCACTCGCTCCTCACAGGCCTCACGAGTACCACGTGTCGTGGCGTTGGCACTCCGTAATCAACTGATCACGATCTGCATGCGGCCGTCAAGTGAACGAAGCTCACTGGGGCAAGCAAGGTGGTCCTGGTACAGCGGAGCGACTGCGCCATGTCCTCGGCCGATCCGACGAGCCACGTCGTACCGGCGCCACCGCCGCTCGAGCATCCGGCTGGACCATTGACATCGTTGTCTGGTCCGGCGACGATACTGCCGCACGATCAGTGAAACGTTTCCAACCTCGGTCAGCCGAGCCGCCTTGAAGCCCCGCGAGGAGATCCGTCATGATCCTGAGTCGTCCGCGCGCCCTGTGCGCGCTACTTGCCGGCGCGGTCGCGCTGGCCGTCGGGCCGGTGTCGCCACCGTCCGCCCAGGCCGATCCGGGCGGAGGTTTCGACGGCCCGACCGCGACCGCCCGCGCCCGGGTCGCCGCCGACGTCCTGATGAGTTCGTACGATCCGGTGAAGGCGTGGTTCCCCTCCAGCTGGTGGAACTCCGCGGTCGCGCTGCAGACGATCGGCGACTACATGGAACGTACCGGCGATCGCCGGTACCTGCAGCAGCTGGACCTGACGTTCGAGCAGAACAAGGGCGTGTTCCCCGCCGGCTACCTGTCCGGCGACCCGCTGCTCGGCAACTTCACCAGCCGCGCCATCGACGACTCCGAGTGGTGGGCCCTGACCTGGATCCAGGCGTACGACCTGACCAAGAAGCGCAAGTACCTCGACATGGCGGTCACGATTGCGGAGTACGTCGAGGACTACCGGGACGACACCTGTGGCGGTGGTGTCTGGTGGGACGCCGAGCGGACCTACAAGAACGCGGTCACCAACGGCCTGTGGATCCGCCTGACCGCCGAGCTGCACAACCGGATCCCCGGTGACCGGCACTGGCTCGGCCGGGCGCAGCAGGGTTGGAACTGGTTCACCGGGAGCGGGATGATCAACGCCGGCGGCCTGGTGAACGACGGCCTGAACACCAGCACCTGCGAGAGCAACAACCAGACGGTCTGGACCTACAACCAGGGGCTGGCGATCGGGGCCGGCCTCGAGCTGTGGCGGGCGACCCGGGACCCGCGCCTGCTGACCACCGTACGGCGGCTGGCGGACTCGGCGATCGCGACCGGTGGCCTGGTCTCCGACGGCGTACTGACCGAGTCGTGTGACGTCCCGGGCAAGGTCTGCGACGACAACCAGAAGCAGTTCAAGGGAATCTTCCTGCGCTACTGGATGGATCTCACCGACACCACCCACGACCGCCGGTACGCCGCCTTCCAGGACCAGCAGGCCGCCACCATCTGGGACAACGACCGGGACGCGGCCGGACGACTCGGTCTGCGGTGGTCCGGCGCCACCAGCGCGGACCATCCGAACGTCTTCGACTGGCGCACGCAGGCGAGTGCGCTCAGCGCCCTGATCGCCGCCGTACCAGCGCTGCCGCCGGTGCGGTCGTTGTCGGCGACGATGACTCCGGCCCAGCCGGTGGTGATGCCGGCGAGCGGTAGCGCGACCCACGTCGAGTTGGTCGCCGGACTCCAGGCCACCGCCCCCGCTGGTCAGACGATCGAGGCGGACGTGCGGGCGTCCGGTCCGGCGGGCTGGACCGTGACCCCGACCCAGTCGACCGTGACGCTTCGCCCGAACGGGAGCGCCGTACCCGCTCGGGGGAGCATCGAGCTCGACGTGGCGATTCCCGCGGGTACGCCGGACGGCCGCTACCCGGTGACCGTGACGGCGACGTCCGGTCCGCAGCTGTCGTTCACCACGCAGGCCGAGATCCTGGTCGCCCACACCGCCGACTTCGACACCGGTACGGCGGCCGAGAACCCGTGGCTGTGGGACGTGGGCGGCTCACAGAGCAACGGCGTCCAGAACCGCTTCGCCGACGGCAACGCGTACTTCGTCTACCGCTTCCCCTTCCCGTCCGACACCGCCACGGCGTCGGTCGCACTGACGATCGACAACGAGTACGTCGTCCAGGTGAGCGGCGACGGCGAGCAGTGGACCACCGTGGCCCGGGAGACCGAACACGTCCACGGCGGCGAGAACAAGGCCACCCTGACCTTCGACCTGACCCCTCACCTCACCCCAACCAGAACCGCCTACGTCCGCATCTCCGACTCCCACCCCGAAGAGGGCTGGGGCGGCCGCCTGTACCACGCCACGGCCACTTACAACAGCTGAGCCCGGCAACACACCCGAACGGCCGGCCCGGAAACCTCCGGGCCGGCCGTTCCCGAGCTGAGGTGCGGGCTCAGACGTCGTAGTAGAGCTCGAACTCTCACCGTGGCGTTGGTCGACGTTGGGTGTCAACGGCAATGTGCCCCTGACCTGGGCACTGACCGCTGGTCGACGTTGGCTGACGTTGGTCCCGGACGGCTGTCTGACGGAACACTGACGGAACAGCGGAGCCGCGGACCTCCTCCAGATCGGTCTACCTCAGCCCCTGAAACTGAGCGGCCCCAGCACGGCGATAGAAGCGCCGGCCAGGGCCTCGATCGAACTGACTGGAGTTCAACCGTGACCACAATGCTATGCACCAACCCAGCCGTACCCTCGCTCGAGGTGCGAGAGTCCTGGATCGACCGCCTGCTGGCGAAGTTCCGCCGGCCGTCCCACGCTGAGGTGGTGATCGACGCCTATGACTCGGGTCGGGCGTACGGAGAGCACCTCGGGCGGGTCCTCAGTGGCGACATCTACCGGCCTCTCGTTGAGGCCGTACGCCATCAGCAGCTGACCCCGGCGCAGTTGGCCACGATGGCGGAGTTCATCGACGACTGCGCCACTGAGCGCCTGTCGGGCGGTGCGCGATGAGCAACGACCGCGGGCTGCCGGAGTACAACTACGAGACCGCCAGCGAGGCGGAACGCTGGGCGTACGACCAGGGTCGTGATGACGCACTGAACCCGCAGGACATGGATCTCGAGGACGTCAAGCACGCGCTCGAGGTATGTGTCGAGGCGATCAGCCGGATCATCCGCGAGGGACAGCCATGATCGGGCGCGCGGTCGTGTTGCTGGTCGTGGCCGGTGCGGGCTTCGTGGCCGGCTGGGTTGCGAACGACGCGTCGCCGCACTGCCCGACCGAGGATGCTTGCACGGTCGACTACCGCGACGGCGAGTGGCACATCACCGAGCTACCCGACAACTGAGCAACAAGCACGAACCCCGCAGATGGAAGGTCTGCGGGGTTCGTGCTGTCCCGGCGCTAGAGGATTGGAAGGTGGTTTCCAATCCGAGCCAGGTCTTCTGGGCGCAAGGAACGCCGTGAACTTACCGACGTCGGTAAGTTGAAGCAGCCCCACCGGGAGGCTTCACATCTGTGAAGGCTGCCGCCTTGTCGATGATGCGCTGCACGGCCGCGAGTCCGCTCCGGAAGCTCCAGCTTATTCTCCTGAATAAGCTGCTCCTTGAGCCGATGCGCGGTCGGCTGACTGACGTTGATCACGGCAGCCACGGAAGGGTTCGTGCTGTCAGATCAGGCGATCCGCCTGCGCGAGCCGGAGCATCTCCTCGGTCGTGACTTCGCGGAACTCATCCCGGACGTCCCCCCTCGTCGCCAACTCAACGAGCATCCGCACGCTGTACAGCGCGACCTTGGCGGGGAAATCGGGATCGTCGTCGCGGTGGAGGATCAACGCCGCGCGCGCCTCGTCGGCATCGAGGATCGCGGCCTGCATACCGACCCAGGCGCGGCGTAGGTCGAGTTCGTTCGTCATCGCCCCAGCACCGCCTGGACGTTGCCGCCGTTGATGCGGACATACTTGCGGAGCGTCTCCGCGAGTGCATCGCCGAGCCGGGATCCGTCACCGCGGATCGTAAGCTCAACTTGGACCTTCTGCGTTCCCCCACCGCCGAGCGGTGTGGCGGCGCCCGTGGTGCGGCTGTTGGGGACGATGAAGCCGTCAGTGTTGGGGACGAAGGTCTCTGGCCCCTCCTCGCCGACGAGGTAGACGGAGTTCCGCTTCACCGGGCCGCCGAGTGCGCGAGGCTCGTCAGGGACTCGGCCACCGGATGCACCGGACACGTTCCGGGCGACCCGTTCGGTGATGAGGGTCACGGTCCTGGAACGCGGCACGCTGTTGAGCGCCCGCTTCGCCGCGGCGACACCGGACTGCAGTTTCCTGATGTTGGCGGTGAGTTCGGCCCGTCGCTCCTTCGTCAAGTTCGGGTTCTTCAACTCCCTCTGGGCCTGCGCGAGCTTGGTCTCGAGATCCTTCTTGTTCGCATTCAGCTTCGCCGTACGCGACACGTTCGGGATCTGGATCATCTTGTCGGCCATGCGCTTGGCCTCGGTCGCGCTGAACCCCATCTGCCGAGCGAGTCGGATGAAGTTCGACCGCGACCCCTCGGCCGTCCTCGCGGTGGCGACGTTGCTCGCGCCGGCCGCATCCATCGCTGCCGTCTGCCGGTTGGCGGCTTCGGCGACCTGGAGCAGGGCGCGCTGATTGGCCCGGCCCTTCTCGGTGCCGATGTCGGTGTTCCGGCCGTTCGCCTTGATGGAGGCGGTCGCGTTGTCGAGCGCCTCTTGGTAGGAGATCGCCGCACCGCTGCCGGCGATCGCCTTGCTCGTCCACTGGCCCATCGCATCGATGGCAGCGGAGAACTGGCTTCGCTGCCGGGAAGCGGCGTCGGCGACACCCTGCAGCGGGCTCACGATCCCCTTGGCCGCGGTCTCGGTCGCCTTCAGGCTCTGCGCCAGCTTCACTGTATGGTTCGCGGCCTCGGCCATGCTCTGGCCGGAGGCGTCGGTGGGGTGCCTGAGCGCGTTCACCAGGCCGCTGACCTTGGAGATCCCCTCCGCCACCAGAGCCAGCGGCCCAGTGAGGGTGCCCACGATCAGCTGCAGGCCCTCGAACGCGATCTCGACTCCGGACGTTCCGCCGGTCAGGTCCTCGATCGCGGTGTTCGCATCGTTCAAAGTGGTGATGAGATCCAGCAGCTGCTGACTGAGTTCACCGGCCCCGCTCACCATGTCGGCCAGGGCGTCCGGATTCCGCTCGACGGACCGCGCCAAATCGGTCAGTCCCTCGGCCAGGTCGCCGACAGCATCCTGCAGCGCCGGTCCGGTCGCGTCGAGTACGCCGTTGAGCGCGTCCGTCACGGGACCGATTGCGGGGATCAGCTTCTCCAGCGCGCGGCCCGCGTCATCGGCGAACTTCTCGATCGGCCCCGCAGACTTCTGGAACGCCTTCGCGAGCGCGGGGTTGAACCGGTCAACCGTGCGCTCGAACGTCCCCGCCATCTTGATCAGGGTGCCCTCGAACGGCTTGGCGAGAAGCCGCATGTCCGCACCGAGTTGGGCCATCGTCGCCGCCCACTTGTCCTGCACGGCCTTGGACTTCGCAGCGAACACAAGCCCGAGACCGGCGATACCGGCACCGAACCCGGCGACGACTCCAGCGCCTGCGATGGCACCCACGGCCGGCGCCGCGACGGCGACCGCTCCGCCGATCGTGGCCACCAAAGCAGGACCGAGGATCGGTGTCTTGACCGCGCCCAGGAAGCCTGACCCGAAGACCGTCCCGAAGTCCCCCCCAAGCCCCTTGCCGCCGCCCGTGACCCACTTCTTCAGGCCACGACCGAAGCCCTTCCCGGACCGGTCGCCTTCCTTCTCGAAGTCGTCCGCGACCTTCCGCAGCTTCTTCGACAGATCGGTCAGACCGTCACCGTCGACGTTGTCCGAGTCGTTCTTGAGCTTCCGGAACGCGCGCGAGATCCGATCGAGTTTGTCCGAGGCTTTGTCGTGGGCCAAAACGTCGAAGTCGACCTTCTGCGTGGCCATCGACTACCCCCGCTCGGCGCGGTAACGAGCTCGGCGCGCGGCGTCGTCCAACGCGACCTCGGCCTGCCGCCAGGCCCGGTGCGCCTGGTCGCGTTGCCCGCGTAGGTCGTTGGCGGCCTCCTCGAGCTCACGTCCGCGCCCGATCTTGGACGTGTCGCTGGGGTACAGCGGCTGGCCGTCGTGGGTGATGTGCACCGGCTGCGACATCGCGACGAGCGTCGCCGTACGCGCCTCGGCGACCTTGGCGATCCACTGGTCGTGGAGACGCTCATACTCGCGCTGAGCCGCCGCTGCGGCCTGCGTGGCGCGCTTCACGGCCGGATCGTCGGCTGCAGGGTCCGGCGAGGCCGACGACACCGGCGGCGGGGAGATCGCCGCGTACTCCTCGTTGGTGAAGATGTGCCCTGGCGGGAAGCCGGCGCGGTTGGCCCGGCAGCGGCTGCAGTCGCATCCCTCGGCGGCGTGCATCTTGTTCTGTGCTTCGGTCTTCATCGCTGTCCCATCTCGCGTAGGCGGGTCACCCTGTCGGCCAGTTCGGCCAGTTGCTCATTGAGTTGTTCCTGCTCGGCGGGGGTGGCCGCGGGCTGCAGGAGCAGCTCCCGCGCCTGTAGCCATGCCGCCTTGGCGGTGAGAAGCTGCTCGGTCAGCCACTCCTCCTCCGTGCGGTCCAGCAGCCGCTCAACCTGCACCGCGACCATCGACTCGTCAGACGCCATCAGGACCACTCCCCGGATCGCACGCCGCGCAGGTAGCGGTGCTGCTGGAATCGAAGGAACTCCCTGGCGGCGTCGTCCGACGCGGACCGCAGCTCGAGCGTGCGGGTGCCGACACCGGCGGCCTGAACGACCGGCGACACCTCGCGCGCCGTCACGTCGAGGATCTTGCGGACCGGTCGACCGTCCACGGTTGCCGGCTCGGCGGAGTGGATGTCCAGGAGCCACGACCACTCGACCTGACCCAGCTTGCGGATCACCTCGAACGCCTCTCGGCCCCGTGGCAGGTCCATGAAGTATTCGACGTCCGCGATGAACTCGGTGCCCGCTGTCCGCACGGTCGCCTTGCCGACCGGAAGCGCGCCACCGGTCAGGCTTGCGTCGTGGTTCCACGCCGACACAACCGCCACACCCGGCCGCAGCGCAGCCGGACCGTAGATGTCGCCGTCATGGTCGACCTGATCCGTGGTCGCGAACACCGCGGAGGCCAGGCCCTGCGAGGCGTCTTTCAGCAGCAGTTCCGCGGCGATGTTCTTACGCTGCAGCATCGGCAAGCCTCCTCAACTCATCGACGAGGATCAGGCGACGCCGGCCGACCGGTACCGGCTGCAGCTTGCCATCGGAAACCATGCGCTCCACCGTCCTGCGGGACACCGACAGCAGCCGTGCCGCCGTCTCGTAACTGATGAGCCAACCGTCACCGATCACCGGCTCGGCCGGCACTTTTGGCGGCTGCTGTCGGTCCGAGTCGGTGAGCGTGTCGAGCAGTGCCGCCAACTCCGGCGGTGCGGCGATTGCTTGCCTACGGCACCACTTCAGGTGTTCCGCCAGCGCGAGCGCCAGATGACTCCGCGTCCGGTCGTCCAGCTGCAGGAACATCACCGCGCATCCCGTTCCTCGTCAGCGCAGCGCTTCAGGAACGCCCACCAGTCACGGCCGGCCGCCGTACCGTACGGCGCCCTCGGGTCGTACCCGTTCGCCTCGGCCCACCGCTGCCGCTCGGTGTCCCACAGGCGAATCGCCGCGACCGAGCGGGAGACCCAGTCGCCCGGGCCGTCCTCGATCCACTCCCGCTCAACGAACCGCCGCAGCCGGATCGGCACCATGCCCGACTCATCCACCGGGGACTGACCGGCACGTAGCCTGCGCCGCTCGCTCACGACACCCTCAGCGGCACAACGTCCGCGACCTCTCCCCGTTCGGCGATCCGCCACCCCAGCGACGCCATACCTGTCGGCGTCAGCCCGAGCCGGTCCGCCAGGTGACGTGCCTCCGCCGCCTGCCACGCAGCCGCTGTACCGCCCAGCACAGCCAGCGTGAGCACGATGTACGACGCCACGACCGAAGCCGCCGAGTCATCCCACTGGACGGCCTGCGGCGACGCCCACAGCTCCTTCCACAGCCTCCGCTCGGCCTGCGCCCAGCGACGACCCGGCGGGAGCTTCGGCGCCGGCAGGTCGCAACCCTCCGCCGGCAACACGATCGGTCCACGAGCCGTTCTGTAGCGGCTGCCCGGCTTGTTCGGGTTCGGTCTAGGCCCAGGCATCAGCAGTTCCTCTCATTTGGGTCCATCCGCAGTTGCAGATCGCGATTTGGGGGTGACGGTGGCAGCTAACGTTCTGTGATCGGACGTAACGCATAGTCCCCGCCCCTATCCCCGCTCGATCGAGTCGCGCTTGCGGGAATTGCAACTTCTGCAGAGACACTGCAGCGGACCGGACTCCGAGCCACCTGCGGCGACCGGTGTGACGTGATCAGCGGTCAGGTCGTCGGCAGCGTGAGCGTCACGCTGCCAGCCAGGACACCAGTTGCCGTGCTGTGCTCGGTGTGCAGCCACAGCCTGGGCACGGCGCGAGCGCTCCATCGTGGAACGCCGGCGCTGGTGTGCGGGACAGCGACTGTCGTTGCTCAGTACGCCGCAGATCAGACAGGGACGCTTGGGCATTCGGTGCCTCCAAAAAACGGGCAGGGATGAAATGGGCGCGCGGTGGTACCACGCGCAGAAGTTCGGAGAGACGGTGGCGTGCCCCCGTTTGAAGGCTTGCGTCCTGATACCCGGCCCCCGGTCATGACGCTTCCTGGTGTTGCCAACAGCGCATGTGGTCGCCGTACCGCTCTCGCAGATGGTCACACTCCGTACAGTCCGGTGCCGAAGAATCCACCGAAGGGACCGAAGAATCCACGTTCGGGAAGATGGATTCTTCGGGTTCTTCGTGGATTCTTCGGGGAGGTTCGGTAACTCCGTGTGACATGGATTCGGCTAATATCCATACCCATCCGCCGTGCATCCCGCTCTTCTCGCTGCGGACCTTGGCTTTGGCTCGTGCCCGCGTCAGGGTGGTCTTGGCGATCCCGACACCTGCAGCCGCCTTGATCGCCTCGCCTGCGTTGGCTGTCCCCCCATTGCTGGAGATGTAGTCGACGAGCCACTCGACCGCCTCGTCCCGCTCGGTCTGGTCGTCGCCCCCCGCATCACGCAGCAGATCGGACACAGACCTGTCGGACTCTCCGGTGAAGACGAACCGGCCGGTGGTCGTCGTGCCTTCCTTGGTCGAGATCAAGGTCTCCTCGATCGTGTACGCCAGGGAAGGCAGGTCATCACGCCCGAGGCTGTTCTTGGATTGCGTCATCACCCGGCCGTCGTCATCCTTGGCGAACACGAACACCGACCTCGGCACGTCCTTGAACGCGGACGACTCCTGGATCCGCGAGGAGGGATCGCCCCCGCTCGCTTTGTTGAAGTGTGCGATCCCCTGGATCAGACAGCCGGTGCGGTCGGCGATCTTCGCTAAGGGGTCGAGTGCGCGGCGTACCTCACGGGAGCGGGACGCGTTGATCGAGTCGCCGAGCACCGACATGATCGGGTCGATCAGCACCAGCTTCACGCCGTAGTCCGTGATCGTCTGCTCGAGCAGGTCGTTGTCGTGTGGCAATGACAAGCTGATCTCGTCGTCCTCGTGGTTCACCACGTCGAACCGGCCGACCATCTCCAGATCTGCGCCGGCCGCCACCAGGCGCGGTACGACCGTGTACTGCCAGGAGTCCTCCACGGCCACGTACAAGACGCGCGCGGGCTGCCCATACAGCGAGCCAGGCAGAGTGCCGCGGGTGACGTGAGCGGCCTCCCAGAGCCCGAACGAACTCTTGCCCGTTCCTTCCCTGCCGGCGGCGATGGAAAGCGATCCTGCGGGGATCCGTCCGTGGTCGCCGTCCTTCCATGCCCACACGACGCGCCGCGGTTCGATGTCGACGGCCCACGTGATCCGAGCGCGGCGAAGTGTTATCTGTTCCCCGTTCCCTGGGAACACCTCGGGAACATGGGAACGCTCGCACCTGCAGGTCATCCCCGCGGTCTCGAAGTACGTCAAGCCGGCCAGTTCGCAGCCGGGACGGTGGTTGGTCATCACGCCACCTCCCGGAGCACCTGGCGGACCTCGTCGGCGTACGCATCCGCGTGGGTCTGCAGCAACAGGTCCGCGTGCCGGCGGCAACGATCGGCATCCGCACGCAGGCGCGCGTCACGCTCCGCGACCTCGGCTGGTGTAGCGCTGCCGCGGAAGTCGGTCGGCCGAGGGCGTGCCCACTCGAACAGCGCCGCGCGGCGGTCGAACGTCGCCGCGAGTCCTTCGGCGAGGGCATCTTGTAAGACACGGCGCCGGAAGTTCTCAGCATCTACGACGTACGCGGACTGTCGGCGCGGTTGTGTACGTTGGTGTCGAGCTTCTTCGCCGCTGCTCGCAGGGGTCGCCTCGCTGAGGCGGCCCTTGTTCATGCCGCCGAACCGCCGGCCTGCGCCGCGCGAGCGTCCGCGAGCCACGCTTTCACGTCGGCCTCGAGGTACAGCACCTTCCGACCGAGTTTGAAGCTGTGCGGCCCCTTTCCGATGTGCCGCCAGTAGCGGACGGTCTCCGGCGAGGTGCGGCACAGTTCCGCGACCTCGGCTGTGGTGACGTATCGGTCGTCCATGGGGGTTTCACCTTCCTGTCAGAGTAGGTTTGCTCAACCTGCTCTGACGTTAGCACCGCGAACCAACGGTGTAGGTGTTGACACCTACGTCAACTGCGGTGTAAACCTACTCTCATGAGATCGATGATCGGGACTCACGGATGGGTCCGCTTCGACACCGCGGAGTTCCCCGGTGAGGTCAACGTGAGAGTTGTCGACGGCAAGTTGGTCGAGATCTACCTCAATGGCCGCGGACACGAGATCACGCCGAAGCAACTGCGGGAACTCCCCCTGCTGCGCATGCGGTCGGCCACCATGGTGCGGCCCGAGATCCAGGCCGTCATGGCGGCCGAAACCGCCAAGCATCCGGACCTGGACGTGGCCGGTGAGGTCGACCGGGCGTACGGCGTTGGCGCCGACACGGCAAAGTGGTTCCGGGACAAGGCTGTGAAACTCAAGCCGCCATCGGATGGGCTGACACCGCAGTTCCTGCAAGACGTCGCCGCGGCGTACACCTCCGCCGTGGCGCGCGGCGAACGGCCCAACGTGGCCCTGGCGGAACAGACCGGGTTTGCACCGCGCACCGTGCAGCGGTGGGTGTACCTGGCACGGAAGGCCGGCCATCTGGCGCCGACGCGTCCCGGCGAGACGGGTTAGTCATGGGGTTCACGAAGGATCTGTGGCACACCACGACGACCGACGCCGAAGGCGAGAAGGTCAAGATCCCAACCGCGCGGTACGGCAAGGGCAAGCGTTGGCTCGCTGTCTGGCATGAGGTCGGCGGGCGGGAGCGGACGAAGGCCTTCGCCAAGAAGGCGGACGCCGACAGGTACTGGCCGACGCAGGAGACCGATGTCAGCCGCGGGACGTACGTCAGCCCGATGGACGCGAAGATCACGGTCGACCAGTGGTGCGACACCTGGCTCGCCGGGTACGCCACGCGCCGCGACTCGACGGTGCGGCAGGCGAAGACGCACGTTCAGTTGATCCGGAAGACCTTCGGTCCGCTGCCGCTGAGTGGGGTTCGGCCCTCCGCGGTGCGTAGCTGGTGTGCCCAGTTGAAGGCTGATGGTTACGAGGCGTCGTACGTCTACGCGCTGCACGGCAGGCTCTCGCAGATCATGAGTGACGCAGTGCACGACGGGATCCTCGCGAAGAACCCCTGTAGCCGCCGCACATCACCGGGCGCAGGCAAGCAGCGCCCCTACTGCGCGACGACGGAACAGGTATGGGCCATCTACGACGCGTTCGACGAGCACCTGAAGCCCGCGGTGCTGCTGGGTGCGTTCGTCGGTCTGCGGACCGCTGAGGCATGCGGCGCGCGCGTCGAGGACACGGATTTCATGCGTGGCGTGTTCACGCCCGCCGTGCAGTGGCCGGCGCAACCCCTGAAGACCGAGGCATCCAAGACGCCGATTCCGATCCCATCCGAACTGACGCTCGAGCTATCGGCCGCAGTCGCCAGGTGGGGGAGTCCGTGGCTGGTGACGGACGGCGCTGGTGGGCAGGCGTCGCCCTGGTCGATCGATCGGGCGATGCGATCGGTACGCAAGAGGCACGTCAAGCCGCTTCCTCGGGACCACGCGAAGGACTGCCGGGGCTGCCTGGTGCCGGGGCTGCCGGAGGGCTTCCGGTTCCACGACCTGCGGCACTACCTCGCCTCGCTGCTGATTGCCAGCGGCGCTGACGTGAAGGTCGTGCAGGCGCGGGTACGGCACGCGAGCGCTAAGACGACGCTGGACACGTACGGGCACCTGTGGCCGGATGCAGACGAGTCGACCCGCGCCGCCGTTGGTGCTGTGCTGGCGGCACGGGTCGGGAGTCTCACGGAACAGCCACGGAACGCGGAGGGGTCATGACGACGTTTCCGCAGGTCAGCGGCCTACTGCTGACTACACGTCGTAGTAGAGCTCGAACTCGTGGGGGTGGGGGCGGAGCTGGATCGGGGCGATCTCGGTTTCGCGCTTGAGGTCGATCCAGGTCTCGATCAGGTCGGAGGTGAACACGTCGCCCTCGAGGAGGAAGTCGTGGTCGGCCTCGAGGGAGTTGATCACGGCCGGCAGCGAGGTCGGGACCTGCGGGATGCCGGCGTGCTCCTCCGGCGGCAGCTCGTACAGGTCCTTGTCGACCGGGTCGACCGGCTCGATCTTGTTGCGGATGCCGTCCAGGCCGGCCAGCAGCTGGGCCGCGAAGGCCAGGTACGGGTTGGCGGACGGGTCGGGGCAGCGGAACTCGATCCGCTTCGCCTTCGGGTTCGAACCGGTGATCGGGATCCGGATGCAGGCGGACCGGTTGCGCTGCGAGTACACCAGGTTGACCGGCGCCTCGAAGCCCGGCACGAGCCGGTGGTACGAGTTCACCGTCGGGTTGGTGAAGGCCAGCAGCGACGGGGCGTGCTTGAGCAGACCGCCGATGTACCAGCGGGCCACGTCGGACAGGCCGCCGTACCCGGACTCGTCGTAGAAGAGCGGGGCGCCGCCGGTCCACAGCGACTGGTGGCAGTGCATACCCGAGCCGTTGTCACCGAAGATCGGCTTCGGCATGAACGTCGCGGTCTTGCCGGCCGCCCAGGCGGTGTTCTTGACGATGTACTTGAATTTCATCACGTTGTCGGCCGACTTCAGCAGCTCGTCGAAGCGGAAGTTGATCTCCGCCTGACCGGCGGTGCCGACCTCGTGGTGGGCCCGCTCGACGACCAGCCCGGAGCGCTCCAGCGCCAGCGTGATGTTGTCGCGCAGGTCGCCGAAGTGGTCGGTCGGCGCGACCGGGAAGTAGCCACCCTTGTAGCGGACCTTGTAACCGCGGTTGCCGCCGTCCTCGACCCGGCCGGTGTTCCAGGCGCCGGCGACGGAGTCGATCGAGTAGTAGCCGGTGTTGGCCTTGGTCTCGAACCGGACGTCGTCGAAGACGTAGAACTCGGCCTCCGGGGCGAAGAACGCCGTGTCCGCGATCCCGGTCGACTTCAGGTACTCCTGCGCCTTCCGGGCGATGTTGCGCGGGTCACGCGAGTACGCCTCGCCGGTCAGCGGGTCGTGCACGAAGAAGTTGATCGCCAGCGTCTTGGTGCCGCGGAACTCGTCGATGAAGGCGCTGGTCGGGTCGGGCAGCAGCATCATGTCGGACTCGTGGATCTGCTGGAAACCGCGGACCGACGACCCGTCGAACGCGAGGCCCTCTTCGAAGACCTCCGGTCCGAACGACGACACCGGGACGGTGAAGTGCTGCATGATGCCCGGCAGGTCGCAGAACCGGACATCGATGATCTCGATGCCCTCGTCCTTGACGTAGGCGAGCAGCTCCTCAGCGCTGGAAAACATTCGTACTCCTCGGGGTGGCTCAGAGATTACGTCTGAACGTAGGGCCAGACGATTACTCCGTCGTGACCCCGATGTTTCGCGGATGTTACGCCCAGCGTGTCCGCGCTGACCCACTGGTGTACGGCGGTGACGCCCTGAGATCTCCCGGTCCACTGTGACCGGGTCCGGGGCGTGTCCGTAGGCTAGCCATCATGGCATCATCCCCGCGGCCGGGCACAGGACCCATCGAAGAATTCCGGTTTCCGGGCAACCGGCTCGGCCTGCCCGAGGAGGGGCCGGGGTCGGTCGCGGGCTGGGTCCGCCGGGTGCTCGCGCTGTTCGTCGACTGGCTGGTCGCCGGACTGGTCGCGTCCGCGATCACGTCGAAGCCGATGTGGGCGGGCGGCAACGACTACAACACCGCGCAACTGGTCACGTTCTTCGCGATGAGCGCGATCCTCGCCGGTCTGGCCGGCTCGACGATCGGCCACCGGGTCTGCGGCCTGCGCGTCATCCCGGTGCGTGGCGGCGTCGGGTACACGACCCAGCCGGGCCTGCTGGCCGGAGCCATCCGGACCTTCCTGATCTGCCTGGTCATCCCGGCCGTCGTCTTCGACCGCGACTACCGCGGTCTGCACGACCGCGCCGCGGGCACGGTCGTCGTCCGCCGGTAGTGTCCTGAGTCACTAGCGCCGGGTCAGTCGCAGCTGGACGTCGTCCAGGTAGCCCGTCCGGAACCCGGCCTCGGAGTACGCGAGGTAGAACTCCCACATCCGCCGGAATGTGCCGTCGAAGCCGAGCGCCTCGATCGCCGGCCACCGCTCGATGAACCGCTTCCGCCAGATCCGCAGCGTGCGGGCGTAGTCGGCGCCGAGGTGCCGGACGACCTCGGCGCGCAGGCCGGTGTGCCGGGCGGTGACGTCCTCGATCACCTCGATCGACGGGATCAGCCCGCCGGGGAAGATGTACTTCTGCACCCAGGTGAAGGTGTTCCGGGTGGCCAGCATCCGCTCGTGCGGCATCACGATCGCCTGGACGACGGCGACCCCGCCGGGCGCGAGCCGCCGTTCGATGGCGTCGAAGTAGACCGGCCAGTACCTCTCGCCGACCGCCTCGATCATCTCCACGCTGAGGACGGCGTCGAACTCGCCGATCTGGTCGCGGTAGTCGCGCAGCGCGATCTGGACCCGGTCGCTCACCCCGGCCTCGGCGGTCTTGCGCTGCGCCAGCAGCGCCTGCTGCGAGGCGATCGTGATCGCCGTCACCCAGGCGCCCCGCCGGGCCGCGTGGATCGCCAGGCTGGCCCAGCCGCAGCCGATGTCGAGCACCCGGGACCCGGAGACCACACCGGCCGCGTCCAGGATCGAGTCCAGCTTGTTCAGCTGGGCCTGCGTCAGTTCGTCGTACGACGCGGTCGCGAGATCGGCCGCGGCCGCGGGGCCGAAGTACGCCGCCGAGTAGGTCAGGGTCGGGTCGAGGAACTCGGAGAACATCGCGTTGCTCAGGTCGTAGTGCCGGCTGACGTTCTCCCGGGCGCCGGCCCGGTCGTTCTCCTGGTCGCCCGGCTGGGACCGGGTCACCAGCCAGCGCAGCGACTGGGCCCACTTCGGCAGCAGGTGCCGGGTCTCGTCGTTGCTGAACCGCTCGGCGAACGGGACCAGCAGGTCGGCCAGGTCGGTGCCCGGCTCGGGATCCCAGTCACCGGCCAGGTAGGCCTCACCGAACCCCGAGCCGGCGTCGTGCCCGAGCCGGTCCAGGAAGGCGGACGTCCGGTGCACCCGCATGCCCGGCCCGCCGAGCCCGTAGGACCTGTTGCTGTCCAGGTGGATCGTCGCCGGGAGGTCCTTGGCGATCATGCGGATCGCGGCCGCGGCGCCGGCCCGGCGTACCGGGTTCGACCGTGGCCGGGCCAGGCTGGGCCACGTCTCGGTCACCGGCTGATGCACCGCCGGCATGAGATCCGTCATGCGTGTCTACCTCGTGTCTCGATCGTCCTGGTCGCACCTTAAGGCCCAACCCCGACCCCGCAGCGCGACACGAAGGCACTCTCGTGCCACGTCACGACAGATCAACTACCGAGCGGTCGGCGAGTTACCGCCGTCTCACGCAGAGAGCGGTCAGCCGCCGTGGGCAGCCCGCTGGCCGAGGATCAACTGGTTGCCGTCCGGGTCCTCGGCCCGGGCGATCCGCTCGCCCCACGGCTGGTCGGCCGGCTCCTCGACGATCCGGCCGCCGGCCGCGCGGATCCGCTCCACGCCGGCGTCGCAGTCGTCGACGTACAGCCAGAGCGCGATCGGCGGCGTACCGCCCGCGGGCCGCTGGTGGTCCGGATCGTGCCCGAGCCCGAAGGACGCCGTACCGAACCGCAGCCCGACGTACGCCGGTGGGCCCTCGGGCGGGAACTGGTAGTGCACCTCGCCACCGAGCACGTCCCGGTAGAAGGGCAGCATCCGGCCCAGGTCAGCACTCGTCACGATCGGAAAGACGTCGTCGACGGCCATGCGTCGCCTCCTCGTTCGCCATGGATGGTCCCATCCTGGATGACGAACGGGGTCTGGCCGGATCGACCGGCTCAGCGACCCTTCATCGCCTGGCGTGCGCCCTTGAGGCTTGTGGGCACCGGGCCCTTCGGCATCGGCACCTGCGGGCGGACCGCGTCGAGGGCCTTCAGCCGCTGCAGCAGGTCGGTGACCTCGGACGGCTGCAGCGCGGCCGGCAGCTTCGTCACGTGCTTGGTCAGCTTGCGGATGTCGACCTCGTCCTCGCCCTGGCCGGCGACGATCTGGATCACCGGCGCGCCGCCGGCCACCCGGGTGTGCTTCTTGCCCTCGGCCTGCAGCAGGTTCTTCACCCGGCTCGGCTGGCCCTCACCGACCAGGACGATGCCCGGCCGGCCGACCACCCGGTGCACGATGTCGGCGTTCTTGGTGACCGCGACCGCGGGCGTCACGTTCCAGCCGCGGCGCAGCGTCTGCAGCGCGGACGCGGCCGCACCGGCCTGACCCTCGATCTGGCTGTAGGCCGCTTTCTCCACCCGCCGGCCGAAGATGATGGTGGTGGCGAGGAACGCGAGCGCCACGCCGAGCGGAAGCCAGACCAGCAGCGGCCCGACCAGCAGCGCGAGCGCCACGAACACGGCGACGACGCCGAGGAAGATCCCGGCGAGCACCAGCCCGATCCGTGGGTCGGACTTCTTGGTCAGCCGGTACGCCGACCGGATCTGCTTGAGCCGGCCGGTCTTCTCGGCGGGCGCGTCGTTCTTGGCCATCTCTACCTTTGTCCGTGTTCTCTCATGCCTGCGGGGTCTGCTGGGCGGCGGCGGTCATCCGCGACTCCACAGCCTGACGGTACAGCCGACCGGCCCGGTACGACGAACGCACGAGCGGTCCTGACATCACGCCGGCGAAACCGACGGCCTCCGCCTCGCTCTGCAGCTCGACGAACTCCTCGGGCCGCACCCACCGCTCGACCGGGTGGTGCCGGACCGAGGGCCGCAGGTACTGCGTGATCGTGATGATCTCGCAGCCGGCGCCGTGCAGGTC
The DNA here is from genome assembly GCF_004348725.1 of Kribbella turkmenica. Taxonomy (GTDB): domain Bacteria; phylum Actinomycetota; class Actinomycetes; order Propionibacteriales; family Kribbellaceae; genus Kribbella; species Kribbella turkmenica. Next base: position 12,440 of record NZ_SMKR01000046.1, on the reverse strand, counting down.
GTGGAGCGCCTGGCTGACCTCGTCGCGGGTCTCGCCCATGCCGAGGATCAGGTTCGACTTGGTGACCAGGCCGTAGTCGCGGGCCTGGGTGATCACGTCCAGGGACCGCTCGTACCGGAACCCGGGCCGGATCCGGCGGAAGATCCGCGGCACCGTCTCGACGTTGTGCGCGAACACCTCCGGCCGGGACGAGAACACCTCGGCCAGCTGCCCGGGGACCGCGTTGAAGTCGGGCGCGAGCATCTCGACGCCGGTGCCGGGGTTGAGCTCGTGGATCTGGCGGATGGTCTCGGCGTACAGCCAGGCCCCGCCGTCTTCGAGGTCGTCGCGGGCCACACCGGTCACGGTGGCGTAGCGCAGGCCCATGGTCCGGACCGACTCGGCCACGCGGCGCGGCTCGTCGCGGTCCAGCGCCTCCGGCTTGCCGGTGTCGATCTGGCAGAAGTCGCAGCGCCGGGTGCACTGGTCGCCGCCGATGAGGAAGGTGGCCTCCCGGTCCTCCCAGCACTCGAAGATGTTCGGGCAGCCGGCCTCCTGGCAGACCGTGTGCAGCTGTTCGGACTTCACCAGCTTCTGCAACGCCTGGTACTCCGGGCCCATCTTCGCCCGGGTCTTGATCCACTCGGGTTTGCGCTCGATCGGGGTCTCCGCGTTGCGCACCTCGAGCCTGAGCAGTTTCCGTCCTTCTGGGGCGATCGTCACGCCCTCCAGGGTACGCGTCCGGCTGACAGCACCGATCAGGCCGTATGCTGATGGACCATGTCGACCACGGCTGAGTCGCCGGCCGAGCGCCGTACCGGGGGAGAGGTGGTGTCCGAGCCGGGGACGCCGCCCGCGACCGGGACGACGGTCCGCGGCTGGGTCCGGCCGGGCCCGACGCCCGCGCAGCAGCGGTACGACGTGCTGCTCGGGCTCGGGATGGCGGCCGCGGGGGTGATCGGCACCGAACTGGCCCGCGGGGTGGCGTCGACCGAGGTCGATCTCGGGATCGGGGGAGTGGAGCCGTACGTGCTGAGCGCGGCCGTCGCGCTGCCGCTGTGCTTCCGTCGCCGCTGGCCGATCCCGGTCCTGCTCGTCGTGTCCGTGCTGTTCGTCGTCAGCGGCGAGCGGGCGACGTTCGCGTTCGCCCAGAACCTGGTCACCCAGGCGACGCAGTTCATGGCGATCTACGCGGCCGTGGCGTGGGCGCGGGACCGGCGGCTGATGAAGGCCGCCGTGGGGGTCGTGTTCATCGGGATGTTCGGCTGGCTCGTGGTCGGCTTCGTCCGTGCGCTGCGCAACGACGATTTCCAAGGTGTGAACGACGGCCTGCTGTCGCCGTACCTGTCCGGTGTCGTGCTCGCCCTCGCGCTCAACGTCCTGTACTTCTTCGGCGCGTACTTCTGGGGCCGTACGGCGTGGGGCACCGCCCGTCAGCGCCACGAGCTGGAGCAGCAGGCGGCCGAGCTCGCGGCGCAGCAGCAGGCCAACGCCCGGCGTGCGGTGATCGACGAGCGGCTGCGGATCTCCCGCGAGCTGCACGACGTGGTCGCGCACCACATCAGCAGCATCGGCGTCCAGGCCGGTGGTGCGCGCCGGGTGATGGAGCGGGACCCGGACGCGGCCAAGAACGCGCTCAGCGTGATCGAGAACTCCAGCCGCACCGCGGTCAACGAGATGCGCCAGCTGCTCGGCATGCTCCGCGCGGCCGACCCCGACCTCGACGTCGCCGGCCCGGTCGCCAAGGAACCGCAGGCCGGCGCCGACCGCCTGCCCGCGCTGGTCGCGGAGGTGAACGGCCAGGGCCTGTCGATCGGCTTCCACCAGATCGGCCGGCCGGTCCAGCTGCCGGAGACGGTGTCGGTCTCGGTCTACCGGATCGCCCAGGAGGCGCTGACCAACGTCCGCCGGCACTCGACCGCCCGGAGCGCGCACATCACCCTGCGCTACCTCGGCGACTCGGTCGAACTGGAGGTGATCGACGACGGCCGGCCGAAGCACGCGCCGGTCGGCAGCCGGCTCGGCCACGTCGGGATCCGTGAGAGGGTCGGGCTGCTCGGCGGTGAGACCGAGATCGGCCCGCGTCCGGTCGGCGGCTTCCGCGTCCGGGTGCGGATCCCGCTCGACCCGCAGAACCGCCCGCTGACCGGAGGTATCGATGAGTGAGACGGCGCCCATGCGCGTGCTGCTGGTGGACGACCAGGACCTGGTCCGGGCCGGGTTCCGGATGATCCTGTCGGTCGAGCCGGACATCGAGGTGGTCGGTGAGGCGTCGGACGGCGAGAAGGCGATCGAGCTCGCCGTCGCGCTCCGGCCGGACGTCGTCCTGATGGACGTGCAGATGCCCGGGATGGACGGGATCACCGCCACCCAGCGGATCGTCGCCGAGGACGCCGGCAAGGTGGTCATCCTGACCACGTTCGACCGCGACGACTACCTGTTCGAGTCGCTCGGGGCCGGGGCCAGCGGGTTCCTGCTGAAGAACACCGCGCCGGAAGACCTGGTCGACGCCATCCAGGTGGTCCACTCCGGCCACGCCCTGCTCGCGCCGGAGGTGACCCGCCGGGTCATCAAGCGGTTCACCGGTGGCGGCGAACGCGTCTACCGCCCCGACCTGCTCGAGGAACTGACCGATCGCGAGCGTGAGGTCCTCGGCCTGATCGCCCGCGGTCTCACCAACACCGAGATCGCCAGTCAGCTGTACGTCGGCGAGGCCACGGTCAAGACTCACGTCTCCCGGATCCTGCTCAAACTCGGTCTGCGTGACCGCGTCCAGGCTGTCGTCTTCGCCTACGAGTGCGGCCTGGTGACCCCGGGCGACGACCCGGCCAGCTGATTCGCGCGGACCGTCACCAGCGCCGCGAGCAGTACGGCGACACCCGCGACGGCGACCGCCACGGCCACGGCCGGGAGCACCAGCGGTAGCAGCAGGACGAGTGTCACACAGCCCAGGATCAGCGCAGGAGTGGCGACCGGCGGCGTGATGACCGGCGCGTGCACCAGCCAGAGCGTGAGCAGGTACACCGCGACCGGGATGGCGACGGCGTACCCGACCGTCGTCGAGGACGATTCGTGTGCGGCCTCTTCGACGGCGACCTCGAGCCCGGCGCCGACAGCGGCCAGCGCTGCGAACACGAAGAAGTGCCCGTACCCCCAGCGGTAGGAGGCTGCCCGTCGCTCGCTCAGCCCTTGTCCGGCGGGGTGCAGGAAGTACAGCCACCACAGCGCGAACAGCAGAACCAGTCCGGCTCCGGCGACGAGCACGAACGAGCTGCTGATGTCACCGGCGGCGAGCGCCTTCTGCACACCCCGGCTGGCGGCGAGCACGCTCTCGCCGAGCAGGATGATCACGAACAGTCCGTAGCGCTCGGCGATGTGGTGCGGGTGCCAGTTGGTGGCCCGCGGCCGCTCGGCCCACATCGGTACCGCAAGCTCCAGCACGACCAGTACGACGAACAGCCACAAGGCCATGTGGGTCAGCAGCAAGGCCAGGATCCAGGCCAGGTTGAGCGTCAGGATCCCGCCGGCGTAGCGGAACGCCGTACGACGCCGCTCCGGGTCCTCGTAGCCGGCCCGCAGCCACAGAGCGGCCAGAGCGATCCGCATGATCAGGTACCCGAACGGCACCGCGCTGTAGTCCGACTCGGCGGTGGCGGCGGGGACTCCGGCCGCCAGCACCAGCACCCCGGCCATCTGCAGCATCGTCAGCAGCCGGTAGAGGGCGTCGTCGGTGTCGTACGACGAGGCGAACCAGGTGAAGTTCATCCAGGCCCACCAGATGCAGAAGAACACCATCAGGAAATCGACCACCGCGGCGTGCCCGTCGGCGATGCTGTGCGCGAACTCGGCGGTGACCGCCGCGACCGCGACCACGAACGTGAGGTCGAACAGCAGTTCCAGCGGGCTGGCGGACCGGTGCGGCTCGTCGATCGGCCGGGCCGCCATCCGGATCCGGAAGCGGTTGGGTGCAGTGGGCAACTTCGTGGGTCCTCTCCGTCTGCACGCAAGACAGCGCAGCCCGGCCGTTTGTGACGGTCACAAGTCCGGGCGCTGCGCTGTCTTAGCTGTCGACGGGACACCAGCGGGGTGTCCGGGGACAGGAGTGTGGCTGTGAAGATCGTGGTGATCGGCGGCACGGGGCTGATCGGTTCGAAGCTGGTACGGCGGTTCGAGGCGCACGGACACGAGGCTGTCGCGGCGTCCCCGAACACGGGGGTCAACTCCCTCACCGGCGAAGGCCTGACCGAGGCGATGACGGGCGCCTCGGTGGTGGTCGACGTGTCCAACTCGCCGTCGTTCGAGCCGCAGGCGGTGATGGACTTCTTCACCACCTCCTCCGCGAACCTGCTCGCCGCCGAGAAGGAAACCGGCGTCGGCCACCATGTCGCGGTGTCGATCGTCGGCACCGAGCGGCTGCCGGACAACGGCTACTTCGCCGCCAAGCTGGCCCAGGAGAAGCTGATCAAGGAGTCCGGGATCCCGTACTCGTTGGTGCACGCGACCCAGTTCTTCGAGTTCGTCAAGGGGATCGCCGACTCCTCGGCGCAGGTGGACGGCGTGCACATCGCACCGGTGGCCTGGCAGCCGATGGCCGGTGACGACGTCGCCGACCAGGTCGCCGAGACCGCGGTCGGCGAGCCGCTGAACGGCCGCAGGGACATCGCCGGCCCGGACCGCTACCGGATGGACGAGTTCTTCCGCAAGGCGCTGGCCGAGCTCGGCGACCCGCGCGAGGTGATCACCGACCCGAAGGCGACGTACTTCGGCTCCGAGCTGGTCGAGGACTCGCTCGTCCCGATCGGTGCGGCCACCCTCGGCCGGATTCACTACGGCGAGTGGGTCAAGGCGTGAACGAGCGAAGCGAGTTCACCATCAAGCACAGTCGCGCGGACCGGTCATCCGCGCCCGGAGCGAAGCGAGGACGTGGATGAGCGGTGACTTCCTGCACGAGCTGGAGACCGAGGTGGAGGCCGACCTGAGCATGGTCGCGGCCAGCCACCCGGAGGAGACCGCCGTCCTGCCCGTCACCGAGTGGCTGGTCGACCCGGCCGACGTCGAGCGGGAGGAGACCGGCCTGCGCAGCCTTCTCGGCGCCGTCGAGGCGTTGGAGGACGACGCCGACCGCTGAGCCGTCGCCCCCGAAGCCAGCCGGCCCCCAAGGTGACATCAGGTCCGCCGTACGGATGACCTGCGTGATCACCCTGGGGGCCGACGTGCGTGGCGGCACCCGTTCACTAACTTGGAGTCACTTCCGAGCGGAAGCGGTCAGGCGGGGCCCTGGCCGAGCCGAGGTGAATGGAACGGTGACGGATGCTGAGCGTGGCTGGGCTGACCCGGCGGTTCGGGGAGCAGCTGGCGCTGGAGGACGTGACGTTCGACGTCGTACCGGGACGGATGACGGGATTCGTCGGGGCCAACGGTGCCGGGAAGACGACCGCGATGCGGATCATTCTCGGCGTCCTCGCCGCGAGTGCGGGCGAGGTGCGCTGGAACGGCGGTCCGCTGACGCAAACTACCCGGCGTGACTTCGGGTACATGCCGGAGGAGCGCGGGCTGTACCCGAAGATGAAGATCCGCGACCAGCTGGTGTTCTTCGGCCGGCTGCACGGACTGGACCCGGACCGGGCTGCCGAGCGCACCGACAAGCTGCTGGAGCGGCTCGGGCTCGCCGAGCGGGCGACCGACGTACTGGAGACACTGTCGCTCGGCAACCAGCAGCGCGTGCAGATCGCCGCGGCGTTGGTGCACAAGCCGATCGCGCTGGTCCTGGACGAGCCGTTCAGTGGTCTCGACCCGCTTGCGGTCGACGCGATGGTCGACCTGCTCCGCGAGGAAGTGACACCGGAGGTCCCGGTACTGTTCTCCAGCCACCAGCTCGACCTGGTCGAGCGGCTGTGCGACGACCTGATCGTCCTGGCCCGCGGCAAGGTCGTTGCCGCCGGCCCGGTCGCCGAGCTGGCCGCAGGGCCGTCGCTGACCTACAAGCTGGTCGTCGACGGCGACGCCGGCTGGCTGCGCGACGTCCGGGGCATCCGTGTCCGCGACGTCGCCGGCGCCACCGCGCTGTTCGACGTCGAGCACGACGGGGTGGCACAGCAGGTCCTCCAGCAGGCGGTCACCCGCGGGCCGGTGCTCGAGTTCGGGCCCGAGCGGGTGGCACTGAGCGACGTCTTCCGGGAGGCGACCCGATGAACGACCGTGCCCTCGACCGCCCGTGGATGCTGATCGCCGAGCGCGAGATCGTCACCAAGCTGCGGGACAAGACCTTCATCGGCTCGACCCTGGTCATGCTGGTGATCGTCATGGCGGCGGTCATCGTGCCGGCGCTGCTGGCCGGCAGCGGCGGGCCCGACAGGATCGCCGTCGTCGACGACGCCGGCGTGAAGGTCGTCCAGCAGGCCTCCGCCATCGAGGGTGGCGACGGCTACGAGGTCACCCGCGCGGCGGACCGGCCGGCCGCCGAGCAGCTGGTCACCGACGGCGACGTGGAAGGGGCGCTGCTGCCGGGCACCGACGGGTACGTCGTCCTCGGCAAGGACCGCGTCTCGTCCGGCCTGGAGAGCCGGCTGCGCGAAGCCGTCGTGAACGTCGGGATGGAGCGGAACGCGGGCGCCGCCGGTCTCACGCCGACCGAACTGCGGGCCGGCACGAAGGTCGAGCTCGAGCTGCTGAAGCCCGCTCCGCTGCCCGACGTGGTGGCGACGTTCGTGAACATCGGTCTCGCGCTGGTGTTCTACATGACCGCGCTCGGCTTCGGCATGATGATCGCGCAGAGCGTCGTCCAGGAGAAGGAGAGCCGGGTCGTCGAGATCCTGGCCGCCGCCGTACCGATCCGGGCCCTGCTCTGGGGGAAGGTGCTCGGCAACACCGCGCTCGCGCTGTCGCAGATCGTGGTGATCGCCGGGGCGTCGGTGGTCGGCCTGGTCGCCACCGACCAGCTCGACATCCTGAAGGTGGTCGCGCCGGTGGCCGGCTGGTTCGTGGTGTTCTTCGTGCTCGGGTTCGTGGCGCTGGCCGGCCTGTGGGCGGTGGCCGGATCGCTGGCCACCCGGCAGGAGGACCTCGGGTCGACCACGCTGCCGGGGCAGATGATCCTGATGATCCCGTTCTTCTTCTCCGTGTTCGCCGGGTCGTCGGCCAAGACGATCGCCTCGTTCGTGCCGATCGCGTCCTCGATGGCGATGCCCGGCCGGATGCTGACCGAGCGGGTGCCGGTCTGGCAGCCCCTGGTCGCGATCGTTCTCCTGCTGATCGCCACCGTGCTGATCGTCCGGCTCGGCGCCCGGCTCTACGAGCGCACCCTGCTCCAGACCGGTCGCCGCCTCGGCTACCGAGAGGCACTGGCGATCAAGCCGTCCTGACCTATCGTCACAGCCAGGCCCGGCGTTACACAGTCCGGCCTGGCTGTGACGAAACCGCAACACTCGGAAACTGTGTCCTGTGCGCTGACCTCGACTACGGTCTCAACGCATGAACGTCGAGCTGCGCCACCTGCGGGTGGTGGTCCTGGTGGCTGAAGCGGGGTCCGTCGGACGGGCCGCCCGCTGGCTCAAGGTCAGCCAGCCGAGCCTGACCGCGCAGCTCAAACGGATCGAGGCCGCGTTCGGCGGTGAGCTGTTCGAGCGCTCCCGCACCGGCGTCACGCCAACCGCACTGGGCCGGTACGCCGTCGACCGTGCCCGGGCGATCCTGGTCGACGTCGACCACCTCTCCGCGACCGTGTCGGCGATGACGGCGGTCGAGTCCAGCGCCGTACGGCTCGGCGGGTTCCCGACTGCGCCGATGTCCGGGATCGCTTCGCGGCTCCGGGACCACGGTGAGATCGAGCAGGTCAGCATCGAGGTCGAGTGGTCGTCCAGCGTGCTGCTGCAGCAACTGGAGAGCGGTCGGCTCGACTTCGCGCTGCTGCGCGAGTTCCCCGGGTTCGAGCTGCGGCTGCCGAGCGGCGTCGAGGCCTGTACGGTCGTCGACTCCGAGTCGGCGTACGTCGTGATGGCCGCCGACCACCCGCTGGCCGTGGCGACGCGGCACCGCGGCGAGATCGACCTGGCCGCGCTGTCGGACGAGGAATGGATCGGGGAGCCGCCGGACGACAGCGGGTTCCACGTGTTGTTCCGGGCCGCGTGCGAGCAGGCCGGGTTCCAGCCGAAGGTGGAACACCACTCGGTGGACACCTCGGTGCTGATGGGGTTCGTGACCAGCGGTCAGGGCGTCGCGCTGATCTCCCCGACGTCGTACCGGATGCTCTCCAGCGACGTCACCACGCGGACGCTGGTGGGCGACCCGATCCACCGCCGGCTGCTGCTGGCGTGGAGCACGGAGTCACCACGGGCGCAGATGGCGCCGGACGTGCTGAAGATGGCGACAGCGGCGTACGACGAAGCCTTCGCCGAACACGCCCGCCGCGACCAGGTCCAGCGTATGCACGTGGCCTGACCGCGGCGGGGCTGTCCTGCTTCGTCAGGCGCCGGCCGGGCGAATGCTCACCTGCGGCGGGGGCTCGAACGCGCTGATGTAGAGCTCCCCGGTGTCCTCCGGGTCCTCCATCCGCTCCCGGTACTGCTGCCCCATTTGCTCATTACCCACCGGCCCCGCCTCAGATTTGGCCCCGGGCTGGTTGGGCTCCTCAGCTTCAGCCTTCGGCTCGGCCTTGGGGGTCGGGGCGGGGGCGGCCACCGGCTGCTCCTGCGGTGCCTGCGCCTCCGGCTGCGGGCTTCCCGGCTGCTCCTGTGGAGCGTCCGCTCCCGGCTTCTCCGTTGCGACGGGCGCGACGGCGGTCTGCTCGTCACCCGCCTTCGGTGCCGGAGCCGGCGCTGCGACGGTCGGCTGGTCGTCCGCTGCGGCAACCGGCTGCTGTGGTGCTGCGGCGACCGGCCGCGTGCGGTCGGGCTGCTGGGCTTCGGTCGGCTCCTCCGCCGCGGGCTGGTTCTCGACCGGCACCTGAGTCGTCTCGTCGCGATCGGTCGGCACCAGCACCGTGTCGTCACCCGACTCGTTGCTCCGGGCATCTGAGCTGGGGAACTGCGCCGTGTGCTCCGGCGCCGAGACCGGGTACTGCGCCGTCTGGTCCTCCGCCTGATTCCGCGGCCGCACCGGCTCCGGGTCCTCGTCGAACAGATCGTCGTACCGCGTGCTGCTCCCGTGCGTACCGCCGTACCCGCCGCCCCCGGCCGGATAGGTGCTCCCGGCAACCGGGTACACCGCCGCCGCGTCCGCCTCCTGCTGCGCCTGCGCGACCTCCTGCTCGCGCTGCAGCCGCTCCGCCTCCGCACGCTCGCGCCGCCGGCGTTGCACACTGTGCACGATCAACTGGATCGCGTACACCAGCGAGATCACCGTCAGAATCGGTACGACGCCGTTCAGCGTGTACTGCTCCGACCCTTCGATCATCCCCGTGGTCACGCCCGGGACGTCGTTCAGAAAGTTGGTGGTCCGGTTCGGAATCCACAGCCAGCAGTACACCAGCGTGCCGAACGCGGCGAACGCACCGAGCGCACCGGCGCCGGAGAAGTACGACACCACCGTCCAGAAGATCAGCGCGCCGATGCCGTAGGCAAGCGCCATCCCCTTCGTGTTCAGCTCGATCCCGCCGGGCGCCGCGAGGACTCCGAACACCGCCGGCCCGGCCAGCGCGACCGCTACCCCGAGCAAGAACCCAAGAAATTTGGACACACCACCACGGTAGCGACGTTTTGCCGTCACACCCCGCAGACACTTCGCAACCGCGCGAGCGGGCAATCGCTTGCCTAGGGTAGAGCCGTGAACCGTCCGAACATCCTGGTCATCCTGTCCGACGAGCACACCGGCTCCGCTGCGGGATGGGCCGGTCACCCGCAGGTACGAACGCCGAACCTCGACCGCCTGGCCGCGCAGGGCGTCTCCTTCGACCGCGCGTACACCAACAGCCCGATGTGCGTGCCGTCGCGGCTGTCGCTGATGACCGGGCAGTACGTCCACCGGATCGGCGCCTGGGACAACGGCGTGATCCCCGGCCCGGACTTCCGGTCGTGGGGGCATCACCTGACCGACTACCAGACGGTGATCGCCGGACGAACCCACTTCAACGGACCGGACCGGCTGCTCGGCTTCGACCGGCGGCTCACCGACGATCTGGACTTCTGGATCGACTACAGCGGCCGCCCACCCCGCCGTACGCCGGACTGGCAGCGACCGACGAACTCCCATGTGACCGAGCACGGCGCCGGCGACCATGTGCACACCCGGCACGACGTCCACGCGACCGACGCCGCGCTGGACTTCCTGCGTGATCCGGGGCCGGAGCCGTTCCTGCTGTACGTCGGGTACATGCATCCGCACTTCCCGCTCGTGGCACCGCCGGAGTTCCGCGCGCTCTACGATCCGGCGGACGTCGACCTGCCGCCGACCTGGAACGAGCCGACGTCGGCGCAGCACCCGGTGATCTCGCTGCTGCGGCACGGATTCCGCAACGACGAGCCGATCACCGAGGCGCAGGCGCGGGAGGCAACGGTCTGCTACTGGGCGCTCATCAGTCACCTCGACCACCAGATCGGCCGGCTGCTGTCGGCGATCCCGGACGACACGGTCGTCATCTACACCAGCGACCACGGCGAACTGGCCGGCCACCACGGCATCTGGCAGAAGCAGTGTTTCTACGAAGCGGCCGTCCATATCCCACTCGTCCTTCGCCATCCAGCACTGTCACCGGCACGGAGCACGTTCCACGTCAGTCTGGTCGACGTACTCCCGACTCTGCGGGACATCGCCGGGCTGCCTGCGGATTTGGCGTTGCCCGGCCACACCTTGCTCGATCCCGTCGACAGGCCGGTGCTGTCGGAGTACCACGCGCAGGGCATGCCGAATGCCGGGTACATGCTCAAGTCCGGGCCGTGGAAATACTGCTACTACGGCTCTGCCCACCGACCGCAGGTCTTCAACGTGGAGTCGGATCCGCTCGAGATGCACGATCTGTCGGACGACCCTGAGCTGGTCGGCCGGTTGGACGCGGCGCTCAGAGCCGTCCTCGACCCGGACGCGACCGACCAACGGGCCAAGTCGGACCAGGCGACCCGCCACTCGACCGCGGCTCGCTGACGAGAGGAATCCACAGTGAGCACGCCGAACATCCTGCTGATCGTGTCCGACGACCACGGCTACGCCGACCGCAGCGCCCTCGGGATTCACGCCGACGTGCGGACTCCAGCCCTCGACCGGCTCGCGGCCGAGGGCGTGACCTGCACGGATGCGTACGTGACCGCGCCGATCTGCAGTCCGTCGCGCGCGGCGATCATCTCCGGCCAGTACCAGCAGCGGTGGGGCGGACAGTGGTTCGACACGGCCGCCTTCCCGCCGGACGACGTACCGACGCTGGCGGAGCAGCTGCGCGACCAGGGCTACCGGACGGGGTACTTCGGGAAGGTGCACTACGGAGCCGAGTCGGTCGGCGACCGGGCCTGCCCGCCGCATCATGGGTTCGAGGAGACGCTGTACGGGCTGGCCGGTCAGTCCTACGGACGGCTCAACTATCTGCACCACTCCCAGGCCGCGGTCTCGTCGTACGGTCCGGAGCCGGCGCAGCGGATGGCAGTCCAGCCGCTGCTGAGCGGGGACGAGCCGGTCGAGCACGAAGGCTTCCTCACCGCCGAGCTGGGTCGCCGGGCGGGGGAGTTCATCACGTCGGAGGACGAACGCCCGTACTTCTGCATGCTGGCGTTCAACGCGGTGCACAACTTCTGCTGGCAGCTGCCCGCATCCGAGTTGGCCGCCCGCGACCTGCCGGCCTTCCGCGACTGGACGCCGGCCGTCAACGGCTCCTTCACCGAGTGGTACGACGACGTGATCGTGCCGAACCTGCCGCACGGCCGGGAGTACTACCTCGCACAGCTCGAGCTGATGGACGCCGAGATCGGCCGGTTGCTGCGACTCGTCGGCGACAACACGATCGTCGTCTACCTCACCGACAACGGCGGTTCCACCTGCAACTTCGGCGACAACACGCCGCTGCGGGGGACGAAGTACACGCTGTGGGACGGTGGCATCCGCGTGCCGATGATCTGGCGCTGGCCGGGCCGGTTGCCGGCCGGGCGCCGTACCGCCGCGTTGGTCAGCTCACTCGACCTCGTTCCGACCCTGGTCCGGGCGGCGGGCGGGGCGGTCGACGGAGTGGACGGGATCGATCTCCTACCGGTGCTGTCCGGCGAGGACGAGACCGGCCACGAGGCGCTGCACTGGGACTGCGAGTTCCAGTGGGCCGTCAGGTCAGGCGACTGGAAGCTCTCGTGGGTCGGCGACACTCCACAGGTCGTGCACCTCCGCGACTACGAACATGCCCCCATGGGCGCCGGCTGGTTCCTGTCCAACCTCACGAACGACCCGTCCGAACAACACAACCACCTCACCACCCACCCCGAAATCGCCACATCCCTCCACACCCGACACATCACCTGGCGAAGCACAGTAGGCCTCCCTCCACTGACCCACCC